>NZ_JAAHBQ010000061.1 GCF_020144665.1 Oscillatoria salina IIICB1
GTTATAGTTTAGCTCGCGCGATCGTTCCCGTGGGAGAAACATCTCAACCCCATTCACTGACAACTTCCGAAGTTTATTATATCCTCACAGGAAAAGGGGAAATGCACATCGACGGCGAAACGGAATTTGTCGAACCTGGGGATGCAATTTATATTCCCCCAAATGCAAAGCAGTTTATTCACAATTGTGGAGACGAACCGCTTATCTTTATTTGTATTGTCGATCCAGCTTGGCGCCAAGAAGACGAAACTGTCTATGAATGATAAATTAACTACAACAAAAATCGGAAAAAAAAGGATTATATTTGTAGAAGTAAAATAACCTTACCCCGAAAGGTCAGTAAAACCATCACTCTCTGGCAGCCTTTTTTGCTTAATTATTAATGCTGCTTATTAATGCGTTTATAATTTCTTTTCTTTTTCTCGGAAGTACCGAAGTGCTTCTCTACAACTCAAAGTTTTCTTCAGTCAGCTTTGTCAACTCAAGCAAAGCTATACTGCCATTGGAATTTCCCAGCCAGCTTTTTGAACCGACATTTTACGAACCTTCTTGTCAAGAGTTACCTCTCGGCTTTGGCATTCCCGGTTTTCCTCCTGGCGTAGAAAAAAGTCAAGTCGAACAAATGTTTGGCGTTCCCGCAAAAGTTCTTTCCGGGTATTGGCCCAACACGATCGCGGTAATCTATTATTTAGTACCCGATCGCGTCAGTCTCGGTTTTCTCTTCGACAAGGATACCCAAGTTTTGCGGCAAACAGAAGCATCTTTTGCTACTTCTGTCCAGTTGAAGACGGTCTTAAAAACGTTAGATAATATGTTGGGTTGTAACCTCAATAAGGAGATCGAGGCAGGATTGCAACAAGTTTGGCTGCGTCAGGAAAATAGCTACTCGTTTACCCTCAACAAATTAGAAGGAACAATCGAACGAGACGATAGCGATCGCATTTACATCGGCATTTGGCAGGAGGATCTCCATTAATTAGCTTTCTCCGTAAATTAATTTAAGCGATCGCCAGATTCAATCTCAAACCAATGAATTTTTTTACTCGGTAAAGCTAGTTTAATTTGTTCTCCGCCCCAATCGCAATCCGCAGGTAAAATCGCCCGTATTGTCTTATCAGTTGAACCATCAACTCGCACGCTTAATAACTTCTCCTTCCCAAAATCTTCCACTAAAAATATTTCCCCTGCAATTATCTGTTCGTCTTCTGCTTCGGCAATACGCACATCTTCGGGACGAATACCTAAAACCACTTGTGAAGGAGAAGGAGAAAAATTAGGCAGAGGAATTCGATAATCGCCTAAAATAGCGCAATCTTTTTGACAATTAAGCGTAAGTAAATTCATTTGCGGACTACCCACAAAACCCGCCACAAATTGATTAGCTGGATAAGTATAAATCTGACTAGGCGAATCAAGTTGTTGCAGCAAACCATCATACAAAACCGCTATTTTACTCGATAAAGTCATCGCCTCAGTTTGGTCGTGAGTAACATAAACTACTGGCTTTTTTTGTGAGTTAAATAACTGTTTTAATTCAGCCCGTACTTGTTCCCGCAACAAAGCATCTAAATTACTTAAAGGTTCGTCGAGTAAAAATACATCTGGTTCCCTGACTAAAGCCCGCGCGAGGGCAACTCTTTGGCGTTGTCCCCCTGACAATTGGCGTGGTTTCCGATTTAATAAAGGAGATAATCCTAAAGTATTAGCCACATTACTAACTCGCAGTTTAATCTCTTCTTTCGGTATTTTACGCAACCTCAGCGACGTAGAAATATTTTCTGCTACCGTCATGTGAGGATAAAGCGCGTAACTTTGGAAAACCATTGCAATGTTGCGATCGCCAGGTGCTACGCTATTAACATTAGTTCCACCAATAACTACATTTCCCTGAGTTGGTTGTTCTAAACCAGCAATCAAACGTAGCAATGTTGACTTCCCGCATCCCGAAGGACCAAGTAAGGTGAGAAACTCCCCCTTTTCCACATTAATACTAATATCTTTAACCGGAATAACATTCGGTGCAAATTGCTTGCGTAAGTTTTGTAATTCAAGTTTTGCCATAATTTTAAAATTGAGATAGTAGTTGTTAGGTAAAATCTTTTTTAACCTTTAACTGCCCCAGCCGTGATACCTTGAACAATACGACGCTGAAAGAAAAGCACTAGCAATACTAAAGGTAATGTACCAATAACTGTTGCCGCCGCGATCGGTCCATAAGGAATTTCAAACACCGATGAACCACCAATTTGTGCAACTGCAACAGGAATAGTTTTCATGCTATCGCGAGTAATAAAAGTGAGGGCAAAAATAAACTCATTCCAGGCAAAAATAAAGGTAAGAATTCCTGTGGTAATCATTGCGGGAACCGTCATTGGGAGAACAATTTTTAGCAACATTTGAATCGTGTTATAACCATCTACTTTTGCTGAATCTTCTAAATCTTTTGGTAACTGTTGAAAAAAGCTGCGTAACACTAAAATTGTTAAAGGTAAGTTGATTGCTGTGTAAGGAACAATTAAAGCTAAATAATTATTCCCCCAGCCAAGAAATTTAACGACTTCTAGTAAGCCTAGGAAAAGCAGAACGTAAGGAAACAAAGTGACAATTAAGACAATAGTTAAAATAATTTTTTCGCCAGGAATGTTTAAACGAGCTAAACTATAAGCAGCAGGCGCACCAACAGCTAAACAAAGTAAAGTTGAAGTAAAAGAAACAAATGCACTATTGAAAACATAGCGACTGAAACCCCAACCCAAACTGGTATAATGGGACAAAGTTAATTGATTTGGATTTGGGAAATAAACGTTGGGAACAGCAGCGATCGCGTCGTTAATTTTAAAGGAAGTAAGTAATTGCCAAAGTACGGGCGCAAGGCAAAATATTAGGATAAGTGTAATGCCGATCCAAAGAAGTATTTTTTGATAGTTGACAGCAGTGCTTTTTTGTGTATTAGTTAGTTGATTGTTCATAGTTATTTTGGTAGTTAGTTATTGGAGATTTCAGTTATCAGTTATCAGTAGAGATTGGAGACAAGGAGGAATTGGAGGAGGGGGGAGACAAGGGAGACAAGGGAGAGGGGGAGGACTTGGAGGAATTGGGAGATAAACTGTTTACTGATAACTGTTTACTGGTAACTGGTAACTGGTAACTGATAACTGTTCACTGATAACTGTTCACTGATAACTGTTCACTGATAACTGGTCACTGTTCACTGATAACTGGTCACTGCTAACTGTCTCCTGTGACATTAAGGCGAAATTTGGAAAGGAAGAAAGCAGCGATCGCCACTGCTAAAATTAATAAGCAAAACGTTACAACTACCAAAGCTGCACCATAACCGAAGTCAAGATAGCGTCTCACGGTAGCATAAATATAAATTGAAACCGTTTCCGTTGCACCCGCCGGACCTCCTCCCGTCATCACTTGTACTAAGTCAAAAATGCCGAATGATTGAGCAAAACGGAACAACAAAGCAATAATTATTTGGGGAGTTAATAGCGGTAAAGTAATTTGTAAAAAACTCTGAACAGGTGTTGCCCCATCAATCGAATGAGCTTCGTACAAATCGCCAGAAATTGACTGTAAACCTGCTAAAAGGAGAATAGCAATAAACGGCGTTGTTTTCCAGACATCAGCAATAATTAAAGCTAACATAGCTCGTGCGGGATCGCCTAACCAAGTAATACCAGTATCAATCAATCCCCAACCGCGTAAAATATCATTAACAACCCCAAATTGGTCATTAAAAATCCACGCCCAAGCTAGCCCCATTACCGCCGTTGGTAATGCCCAAGGAATTAACGCCGCAGTGCGTACTAAACCCCTCCCGCGAAAAGACTTATCTAGCACTAATGCGATCGCCATTCCTAAGATTAACTCTAGCACGATTGAGCAAACTGTAAATACGCTTGTATTCCACATAGTTTGCCAAAAACGACCATCTCCCAACAAGCGTAAATAATTCGCCAATCCCGAAAATTCCGATTGCAATTCTGTACCTAAATTTTGGGTAAAGAAACTCAACCAAAAAGCCCGGACAATGGGATAAGCAAAAACGAGTGCTAAGATTAATAAAGCAGGAAATATTAGCAACCAACCGATTTTTTTTTCTCTAGCTCTAATTAGATCTTGTTTCATTATTTATTAATAAATTATTGGTAACTCCGGGTATGCGATCGATGCTGAAAAAATCTATCTTGCTAGTAATCGGCGAGTTTCCGAAGCTGCTGCTTCCATTGCTGAGGAGGCATCCATTCTATCCGTCAAAGCCCCACTGAGATAGCGTTGTAGGATATCGGAGACTTGGGCGTATTGTGCGATCGGGGGACGCAAGATTGACTTTTGTGCTATTTCTAATAATTCGGGATAATACTCATATTTTGCCACTAATACTGGGTCAGTAAATAATGATTTTCTGGAGGGAACAAAGCCAGTAATTAACAATAATTTTCGTTGCGTATCAACTTGATTGAAATATTCAATTACTGACCAAGCTGCATCGGGATGAGGCGAAGTTTTAGCAATACCTAAACCCCATCCACCCAAACAAGCGCCGCTATTTTCGCCAGGAAGGTGAGGCATAGCTTTAATCGCAAATTTACCCCCAATTTCTGAATCTTCAGCTAAGGGAACAACATAGGGCCAATTACGCAAGAAAATAGCGTTACCATTTTGAAAGAAACGACGGGTTTCTTCTTCAGCATAGGTAGTTACTCCTGGAGGTGAAATTCCCGACGCGATCGCGCTGCGCAAAAACTCCACTGCTTCGATTGCTTCTGGCCGATCTAATCCCACTTCTAAAGTTTCTGGGTTTACCCAATAGCCACCGAAACCTTCAAGAATTTCGACAAACATCGCCGATAAACCTTCATATTGCTTACCTTGCCAAACATAACCCCAATCAACATTTGTTTCTTGTTGTAATGCTTGGGAAATTTCGACTAAATCGGTGAAAGTTTCTGGTGGTTGATATCCGCCTTGATTTAACAAATCCTGGCGATAATAAAGCATTCCCACATCGGATCGCAACGGCATTCGATACAATTTTCCTTGATAGCGCCCGCCGTTGACATCACCGGGAAAATATTCTGCTAAGGTTGCTTGACTAACTCGATCGTCGAGACTCTCTAACCAACCAGCAGCAGCAAATTTTTGCACCCAAACAATATCCATATAAACGAGATCGTAGGGTGAATCTCCTAACAAAAAAGCCGAACTATATAAATCTTCGATAATGTTACTATCGTTAGGGGCTTTAACCAGTTCGAGGTTGATATTTTCATGCTGGCTATTAAACTCTTCAACAAGGGGTTCCCACTGAGTTGCTTCCAAGGCTTGAATTAAGATTTTTACTGTTACTACTTGTTGAGTTAGTCCAGGCAAAATTAAGAATTGCACTGCTAAAAAAGAAGTAACCACTAACAGCAAAAAACGAGTTAGTTTGATTTTTTGCAGCTTTCGTTTTAGTTTCTCTAGCTGCCAAGCGATAAACATTTTTCGAGTTGTATTTTTAGACTTTATTTGTAACTTGCTTAACTATTTTAGTTTAGTAGTAACTTAATTTCGTCATCGATCCATAAATACAACCGTGCATTTTAAACAAATGCAAAATAAGTTAAGTTTGCTTAACAATTACTGGGGCAATCGATCGGGTAACGGAATTCTTTTGCTAATTTGCCATTTTGTGGTATCTATCACACAATTTGCTTATTTACTTCTATCTTGAGGAGGTAGTTTATTGACTAGTTTTTGATTATAAACCCTTTAACGGAAAAAAAATGTATTAACTTATACAATGCCGACAAAATATAAACAAACAGTAACAGCGAAAAAAAGCTTAGATTTAGTTCCAGAAATTATCCGCTTGCTAGAAGCAGGTGAAGTAATTATCTTGCCAACGGATAATACTTATGCGTTTGTTGCTCATGCTTTCAACCCAGAAGCGGTGACAAAACTTAGGTCATTAAAAGAATGGGATATGCCATCACCTTTAGGGATTTTTAGTACGAAAGAAAAAGCTGAGGAAGTAGCAGTAGTTACGCCAGCTTCCAAACGAATGATGGCAGAATTTCCTTATCCAGTTACGATGATTATGCGTAAGCAAAAGCATATTATTGACGAGTTAACAGGTGGTTTTAATAACTTGTTAATTCTCTGTCCCGATCGATTTATTTACGATTTAGTAGAGGCTGTACCTTTTCCAATGGCTTGCGCGTCAGCGAGTGTGTCTTCAGAAATTATCAAAGTAACTACATTTGAAGTAGCAGCTAGTGTTTATGATGGCAAGGTTCCTTTGATTGTCGATGGTGGTAGAAGTAAGTATGGTAGGAGTGGAACGTTGGTAGATTTTACTGTTGAAGTGCCAACAATTCTGAAGTATGGACCAATTTCAGTGGACGATCTTCGACCAATTCTGCCAGAAATTATTCTTCCTTCTCACTTAATGAAATAAATTTTGGTGGTATTTTGCCAAGTAAAGAACTTAATTGGGTTTAAAGTTTTTCTGCTGTGAAATGCAACTCCTAGAGGTAGAAAAAAAGTAGCAGCAGAAAATCAAATTTATATCTAAAGAAAGATATATAGTAGCTATCTCCCTCAAGAAGGAGAAACAGAATCTATTTAAGTTGTTCAATGGCAAATGAAGTCAACGAGGAAAACTCTTTTATGAGTACAGTAGAAGAAGGAATTTTACAAGCAAAAGATAATATTGGCTTAAATGAAGCTGTTCCTGGTAAACAGGAAATGGAAAAGCCAATGTCTAGTCCTCAAACAATTATTGAGCGTCTGGAGTGGGGCGAGCCAGGGTTTACAATTATTGATGTGCGCGATCGCGAAACTTTCAACGAAGCTCACATTCAGGGTGCGTTACCAATGCCAATAGCTGAATTGGTAGAACGCGCACAAGCAAGTATTCAGCCAACTCGCCAAATCTACGTTTACGGCGAATCTGACGAGCAAAGTTCTCAAGCAGCCGCCCAGTTGCGCGAAGCTGGATTTACTGAAGTTGCTGGAATCCAAGGTGGATTAGCAACTTGGAGAAATGTTAGCGGTCGTGTAGACGGTCGCTCCGAACAAGGAGAAAAAGTTGTCAGCAAAGGAGCTTATAATGTCTTTGATCGCCTCAAAGAACATGGCGAGAAGAAAAGCAAACACCATAATCCGGTTCTATAAGCTTGGAAAGTTTAATTTCTAATTATCCCCCAAGGGCAGCCTTAACTAGGGCTGCCCTTTTTTGTTGGTATTTACTTGCTGAAGAAGGATATAATTAAGCAGCGATTATCGCGGAATCTAGGTGAAACAAAAATGCAGATTAATCAATGTCTTCATGGAGCAGTTTTGGTTTCAGATTTAGAGAAAGCAGAGCAATTCTACACGCAGATTTTAGGATTGTCGAAAATTGAGCGATCGCTAAAATATCCTGGTGCTTGGTATCAAGTTGGTAATTTCCAAATTCACCTCATCGTTCACCCTGACTACCAACGCGAGTTAACAAATACTCAAAAATGGGGTCGTAATCCTCATTTTGCTTTTGCTGTGGACAACCTCGACGAAGCTAAACAGCGTCTCGAAACTAACGGATATCCCTTTCAAATGAGTGCTTCCGGTCGTGCGGCTTTGTTTACTCAAGACCCCGATCGTAATATCATCGAAATTGCCGAAATGCGGGGGGACTAGGGACTGGGGACTAGGGATTGGGGACTAGGGACTGGGGACTGGGGACTGGGGACTGGTGATTGGGGACTGGTGATTGGGGACTGGGGACTGGGGACTGGGTTCAGTGAACAGTTATCAGTTATCAGTTTATCCTCCCCCTCTCCCTTATTCCCAATCCCCAATCCCTAATCCCTAATCCCTAATCCCCAATCCCACTTTAACTATGAAAATTATTGCTTATCTCTACAGCGATCCGTTGCTGGAATCTGCATCTGACCCCACAGTTTGGGGTGTAGATGTAGATCGAGTTTATCAAGATTTGGGTAAGCGAATTTCTTTACAACGACTGCTAGCAGATTGTCAAGCTGAACCGCCAGTTTATTTGTTAATTCGACGTTTGGACGAACTCGGAGACTCGACTGCACAAATCAACGAAACTGTCGCTGAAATTGAAGCCCTCGGAGTTAATATTATCGCCACTGAACAACCTTATATTTCCTCTCAATTCAGCGATTCTGCCTCTGTTAGGGCAAATCTACGCAAATTACTAGCGGAAATTCAGGATAATCAACGCAGTCGTCATCTGCGTCAAGGACACGCCCGCAATCGCCTTGCAGCGTTACCTCCTCCTGGTAAGGCTCCCTACGGCTATCGACGTGGGAAAGATCGTTATATTGTTGACAAAAGTACCGCCCCTGTGGTAAAAGATTTTTTCGATCGCTTTTTACTTTATGGCTCATTACGGGGAGCGGTACGCTATCTAGAGAAAAAATACGCCAAAAAAATCTCTGTGTCTACAGGGCGGCGTTGGTTGAGTAATCCCGTGTATCGAGGTGATTTAGCTTATAAAAATGGCGAAGTAATTTCTGATACCCATATCGGAATTATTACCAGGGAAGAAGCAGCACAAATCGATCGCTTGTTACGCCGTAATCGACGCTTACCACCAAAAACAGCCTCCGCCCCGCGCAGTTTAGCTGGTTTAGTGGTTTGTACTGAGTGTCAGTCACCGATGACGGTAACAAAAGTTACCAGACGCGACAAAAAACAAGAATATGTATATTTGCGTCCGATCGCCTGTCCTTTACAGCCTAAATGTAAAGCCATTCCTTATCAACAAGTTTTGGATAGCACAATTGAGCGTATTTGTCAAGATTTACCGAGAGCAGTCAGCGTGAGGAATATGCCCGACATGGAAGGAATTAAAAGCGCGCTTTTAGCCGAAATCGCCGAGAAACAAGCCATTTTAACTCAATTACCCGACTTAGAAAAACAGGGAATTCTCGACACAGAAACCAGTCAACTACGCAAATATAAACTACGCACCGAGATTGCCGAAAGGCGATCGCAAATTGCCCAACTTCCCCCCGTCAATCTTCAGGCGATCGCCCAAGCCGTATCTATACCTCAATTTTGGTTAGATTTATCCGAAGCAGAAAGGCGATTTTACTTCCGAGAATTCATTCAACAAATCGAATTAATTCGCCCCAAAAATAGCGATTGGCAACTACAATTAAAATTTATTTTCTAAGAAAATCTAGAATCTAGAATCACTGGAAAAATCAAAACTGAATGAAATATCTAGATACAACTTCTTTTTCATTTAATCTTACAAGGATACTATCTCTGGATACAACTTGATATCAATTTACTGGTTCATATCTCCAACCCCAAATTAGATGACGTTTTGAAACTGGAAACCCAGAACTATTATTAACAGTAGTAATACTCAATCGATTCCCCTCACCGTCATCAAATACAAACAAACAAAAACCCAAACCAGTTCCAGAACAAGCTTCTACTTCACGCCATCCTTCTAAGCGCATTATATCATTCCTGACCGAATCAAACTCATTTCCAGGTGGGAAAGTAAGAGGTTGCCATCCCAGATCGATCAATTCACTTCTTAAATCTCGATAAGGCTCACTTTTATTAATGTTAGGTAACGGCAAAGATTTAGCTTGCTGTACTGAAAAAACTGAGGCAAAGACAGTTAAAACATAGATAAATAGCTTTCTCATCTTAGACTAATTCCTCTAGTTGATTTTACGCTTAAACTTACACCTAAATGCCAGGATAATCCAAATTTTTTCTCTCGTCAGTAATCATCACAATTTAGCTATTTTATTTTTTGTAGAGAGGAATACTTTCTAGAAGCTCCGCCGAGAAAGTCAACCAGGTAAAAAGGCAGAGTCTAGAAAGTAAGAAACAAGCTAAATTATGAATTTATCCCCGTAACTTTCTCCAAAATAAACTTTATCTAAAGCGAAACGTCCGCCATATTCTTTAAAAGGTTCTTTCGCAAAACCCAAAGCTAACAAACAGCAAACATCCACATCTTCAGGAATATTAAAAGCTGCTTTCACTTGTGTAGCAACAAATCCTTCCATCGGACAACTATCAACACCAAAACTTTTTGCCGCAATCATAATATGAGCAACCGCAATCATTGTATGGCGATTTGTCCAAGCTTCTTGAGAACCAAAACTAGGCATATTTTCAAAGAAGGAAGGAATCGAATTACGCATATAATCAGCGTATTTATCATTAATTGCTTCCAGATCGGTTCCTAATTCAATTACAGCCTCAATATTTTCTTGAGAAGCAGCCTTTCTGTCACCACAACAAATTAAAATTACAGGTGCTTGTCCTACCTGTTGTTGATCGAAAGCACAAGCCTTAAGTTTATCTTTATTTTCTTGTTCCCTAACCACAATAAAGCGCCAAGGTTGTAAATTAAAGCCCGAAGGAGCGCGAACGCCTAAAGTTAAAATTTCTTCTAACAAAGCATCTGGAATCGCATTACTATGAAAAGCTCTCGCAGCGCGACGCTGTTTAATCGCATCTTGTAACCCCATCGAGGGACGAATTTCTACGGGCATTTTTTACTCCTTATTCATTATTTGTGAAACTATCTAGCCAATAAGTTTTAAGTTTCTTTCAGCCAAAAAATTGCTTGTCTCGGTTTAATCTACCCTAGCTGAAATTAGGGACATCGGGATATTCATCCCAGGATTGATTTTTTCAGCTTCTCTAGGCTTAACTGAGAGTAACTAATCTTTGGATAAGATCGTTAACCTAAGCCAAGTTCGCGTTTGAGTAGATTGATTGATTTACTACCGATATAATTTTCGCTACAAATAACCTCTGGGGGACGGATAAGATCTTCTTTAGCAGTTTGAATTCCTTGTTTAACGATCGCATAACTCGCTTGGTCGCAGATAATCGTTTGAGCAGACCTGACCAAAGCATTAAGTTTGTACATATCGCTAACTTGGGCTGTCATGACAAGTAAATCATCGCCGCGCAAGCTGTGAACGAGGATTTCTGCTACTTTCAAAATGCCATCACTCAAACTCACAATACCGAGGATACTGTTTTTTGGTAAGTCTTTAACAATTGCTAATTCTTTACCATAGTCATAGATATCTACCGGAATCACTCGAACTGACTTCGGTGCAGCGAGAGCTTCTGCTTGACCGATAAAATAACGACTGGTAACAACTGTACCCGAATGAGTTTGGTCAAGAATTTTACTCAATTCTTCCATTGGTACCAATTGCACCGGAATACCAAGGGATTTCTCTAATTCTTGCACCATTAGCTCGCCAGCACCTAAATCTCTCGTAGGAACAGTTACTAATACTCGCGCACTACAACGCAAGCGCCAATCAATTTCTGAGAGAAATAACTCTCTTGCTTGAGTGAGAGTGCATCCTCTAGCTAAAAGGTCATCAAGACTTTTTTGTACCAGTCTTTGGGCTTCAGGGTAAGCATTTTGTAGTTGAGAACTAACTTGTGTTCCACCTTCGTGACCTTGTGCCTTAACATATATACCCGATCCTGCTTGAGACTCAACCAATCCAGTTTCTTCGAGTAGTCGGTAAACTTTGCTAATTGTATTGCGGTGTAAGCCAGTAATCATCGCCAATTGACGGGTACTCGGTAAGCGATGACCGGGAGGATATTGCCGCGAGGCGATCGCAAACTGAATTTGGTCGAATAACTGCTTTGAGGCGGGAATTTCGCTGTCTGGTTGAATGTTAAACTGTACCATCTTACCAGCGTTGATGGAGGAGTCTATATCCATAATTGTCAGAGTTTTGCTGCCGATAGCGACATTTTAACAGGGAGGGAGGGGACTGGGGATTGGGGACTGGTGATTGGTGATTGGGGACTGGTGATTGGGGACTGGTGATTGGGGACTGGGGACTGGGGACTGGTGATTGGGGACTGGGGACTGGGGACTGGTGATTGGGGACTGGGGACTGGGGACTGGGGACTGGGGACTGGTGATTGGGGACTGGTGATTGGGGACTGGTGATTGGTGATTGGGGACTGGTGATTGGGGACTGGTGATTGGGGACTGGGGACTGGGTTCAGTGAACAGTTATCAGTTATCAGTTATCAGTTTATACTCCTTGTCTCCCTAATCCCTAATCCCTAATCCCTAATCCCCAATCCCCCAATCTCCTAAAATCGAAAAGAAGCGAACGAATGATGGCAAGATGGAAATTAAGACAGATTGGGTTAAGGTTCAAAGTGGCGATACCGAGATTGACGCATATTTGGCGATTCCGTCAGGAGAAGGTAAGTTTCCTGGTGTGGTGGTGATTCAAGAAATTTTCGGGGTTAACGAACATATTCGCGATGTAACTAATAGGTTAGCCAAAGAAGGATATATGGCGATCGCTCCAGCAATTTATCATCGTTTTGCACCTGGTTTTGAAGTTGGTTATACTGCCGAGGATTTGAAAATCGGTAAAGAATATAAGGCAATGACGAAAGCTGCGGAATTACTTAGCGATGTCGAAGGTGCGATCGCTTATCTGAAAACTTTGCCTCAGTTCAAGCAAAATAAGGTTGGTAGCATTGGTTTTTGCTTTGGGGGTCATGTTACCTATCTCGCTGCTACTTTACCAGCTATTCAAGCGACAGCTTCATTTTACGGTGCTGGAATTGCGACCATGACACCTGGTGGTGGTGAACCTACTATTACTCGCACGAAAGATATTACTGGAAAAATTTACACCTTTTTCGGTAACGAAGATGCTAGCATCCCAAAAGAACAGGTAGACCAAATCGAAGCAGAATTAGAGAAACACGACATTCCGCACCAAGTATTTCGTTATGAAAACGCAGATCACGGCTTTTTCTGCGATCGCCGCAGCAGCTACAATGAAACCGCAGCAGCAGATGCGTGGCAGCAAGTGCTAGATTTATTTAATCGAGAACTTAAATCGTAGGTGACGCTTTTCCTTAGCCAGCCTACAGTAGTAAATGAGAGCATGGAAAATAGCATAATTTAACCTTGCTCTCAGTGTTCCCAAGTGGCGAAAAACCCATCATTTTTTCCAATAACCAATCTCATGACTTCAAACTCAACTCATCCTCAAGAACCGACAGCATCCTTTTCTTTAGAAGATTTTGACAAAGCTTTAGGAAATTACGATTATAATTTTCAGAAAGGACAGGTAGTACGGGGTAAAGTATCTGCCTATGGTTCTGAAGGAGCTTATGTAGATATCGGTGGTAAGTCTCCGGGTTTTGTTCCTCTCAGAGAAGCAGCTTTAGAACAGGTGACTCATACCAATTTAGCTGAAGTATTACCGGAAAATGAAGAAATAGAATTTCTAATTATTCGCGAACAAAATGCTGACGGTCAAGTGTTGCTTTCTTGTCGTCAATTGGCAATTAAGCAAGCTTGGGAAGAGTTAGCAGAAATGCAAACCGAAGGAAAATCAGTGCAGATGCGCGTTACCGGAACAAACCGAGGTGGTGTTACCGGAGAAGTAAATGGAATCCGAGGATTTATTCCGCGATCGCATCTCATTGAACAGGATAATCTTGATTCTCTGGTCGGTCAACCCCTGACTGCGACTTTCTTGGAAGTCAACCAAGAAAATAATAAACTGGTTTTGTCGCAACGGGAAGCTGCGCGTGCAGCCGCGATCGGTAAACTAGAGAAAGGCGCATTGATGGAGGGTAAAGTAGTTAACATCAAGCCTTATGGTGCATTTATCGATCTTAATGGTGTTACTGGTTTATTGCACGTTAAAGAAGTCAGTAGCAAGCGTTTAGACTCTTTGGATATGTTGTTCGAGATCGGTCAAACTATTCAAGTTATGATTGTCGAAATCGACGAATGGAATAATCGTATTTCGCTCTCAACTAAGATTTTAGAAGAGCATCCCGGCGAAATGTTAGATAACATGAATTTAGTCATGTCTACGGCTGAGGAACGCGCTGAGAAAGCTAGGGAAAAGTTAGCTGAGTCATAGTTTATTTTGTAGAGGCGTTGCGTGCAACGTCTCTAGGTTATCTTTTACTTAAAACAAGTCGCAATTTAATTTTAAAATTAAAATAAAGCTACTACTTTTAACTATTGTTGAGGATATTAAGCAGTCTGGTGAAACTGAGATTGAAATTAGTTTTTCTGGTTTGGAAATTAGTCTATTTAATAACTTACTCAGCGAAGCTTGTAATGGAATCAAAATAATTGATTTTGAAGAGAAAATAGGAATTAATAAACAGGAAGCAAAAAAGCTTTTAGATTTAGTTCATTAAGGAATACAGGAAATGAACCATCTCTTGAAAGCTAGAAGAATTTCGTATTTTCCCTCTGATTTATCATCTTACCAAGAAATAGGAGTAAAATATTATAGTCTTGTAGCGGATGGATATCAGCTTGTTTTTGGTCTAACTTCACTTCCCATGATGAGCGAAAATCAACTCGTTTTTAAGGTAAAATTAATAATTAGATCGCGTTCTAATAATTTTGAATTATTGAATAATTTCACTCTAAAACAATTGTGGAATTTGGTTAATCAAATAGAAAAGCATTTTGATTTTTCAGAAACGGAAGTAAATCAAGATTCAGAAAAGTCTACTCTGATTTTGGAGAATGGTACTCTACAAATCGAAATTCAATCAAAAACTACAATTGTTAGCAAAACAAAATATATTATTCATAATTTGCTCGTGACTGTAGTTAATTCTCAGACAGAGTTTATGAAACCTTTTCTGGGTGTAAAAGGAACTATTACATTTAATGAAGTTTCTCGTTTTGCTTTTTCGATGCGAGAGGTATTAACTGCATTTGAAATCTAAACGCGATCGCGATTTTTAAGGAAGAATTTAGCACTTACTAAAAACTTAGTTTTCAATGTAAATCGTAAGTAAGTTGTAACAAACCAGACTCATAATTTTTGACATTTTTCAACTCAAGTTTTGTCTCGATACTCGTATCTTTAATAATTAGAGGAATACCATCTCCGAGGATAATTGGATGTATTGAAAGAATCAATCTATCTAGCAAATTATGCTTAAGAAAATAGTAAATTATTTCTGCAACTCCAACTAACCAAATGTCACCTTTGCTTTTTTGACGGAGATTATTAACAAATTCTACACTAGCTTGAATAAATTCTACATTTTGGTCTTTTTTCCCCGCATTAGTATTAGAAAAAACAAAGCCTTGTTTTCCTTGATAAGGATATTCACCAAAATCAAGGATTTGCTGATAGGTTTTATTTCCCATCAATACTGTATCAATTTGAGCAAAGAAATCATTATATCCATAATCTTCATCGATAAACAACCAATCTACTTCGCCAGATTTTCTTGCAATATATCCATCTAAGCTGGAAGCAATGAATAAAATAATTTTTGGCATATCTTTGTTATTGATAGGAGCTATAATTACTGAATGATAGTTGATTTTAGTTATTATTTTAGGAGGGCTTTAGCCCTCACTACGAACATTGAAATAATTACAAACAATTTCTAATAATAACTTAATTAAGCAATAGCTAAAACAGAATCTTGAACAACTTTCGGTAATTCAATTATTACAAAATAAGCCGCAGGATAAAGATAATCTTCTCCACTTTCATCAACTATTCTTAGATCGCCATCTTTGGTGGCTTCTTCATCATTTAAAACCACATCAATTTTATCTAATTCCCAAGAAGCAGGATAGTTTTGATTATTAATACAAACTGCAAATTGAGCTTCAGATTTGAAATAATTCATGGTTTTTAATCCAAATAAAATTTACGTTTTATCTCTTTTTTACCAATTCCATGAGCTTCATACCAGTGTAATTCAGCAACTCTAATCCTAGCATTATCAAGGCGAATTGTAACTACTCCTTTTAATACCATTCACCCAAAGCAATGCTATAAACGCATACCTGTAGAGACGTTGCATGCAACGTCTCTACACAAGATTATCTAGTGCTAACTGCAATAATTTCAATATTAGTAATTTCACTAATAATTGTAAAATTCATCTCTACGCAGAATTGTAAACTGAGAGTAAGAATTTAGGCTGAAAGTAAGTGATGAGATAACCGAGGAAAATGAGCAATAAAGCAGCAAGAATAATCGGGATAGCGAAAGGTAAATAAAACAAACGATCGCGCTCCTCTGCAAATAGTTTACCAACTCGGTTGTCAAATACAGCTAATTTCCCCTGCAATCCAGAAATCGGGTCATTTTCCGCGATTTTTTCTCCTAAAAGCTTTTTTTGCCAGTAGTAATCGTGTCCGATTAGTAAAAAGCGCCAGAAAAAGTGAGATAATCCAAAGGGAGGTGCGTGGGTTGCTCTTGCTTGGGGTTGTCTCCAAATCTGATAACCAAGACTACGCAAGTTGTAAGCGTGGATAGCGCAGTTTCCTCGATATAAAGGTAATTGCGTCGGAATAGGGTTTTTCAGGAAAAATTTGCGTCGGAAAGCAACATTGTTGAGGAAATATTGAGTAGTTTCGCGAAGTTGCTCCTCGTCAGAATAGTTGGGAAAGATGTATGCTAGAGCCATTGCTGTACCGTAGATTTTTTTTCCTCTGGTTTTGGTTTCTCCTGCAACTATCTGAATGTTTTCTTGGGTAAAGGGTGTGAGGAGATTTTCTAACCAATGGGTTTCATAGATACAGTCAGAGTCACAATAAACCAGTATTTCTCCGGTAGCTATTTCTGCACCGAAAATTTTCGCTTTGTAGTAATCAATTTCTAAAGGTGCGGAATGAATTTTTAGCCAAGGATACTCGATTTGTACGTTTTCAAGTAAGTTAGTTGGAGTGTCACCACTATCGATTAAAATGACTTCATTAGCAAGTTGAGGTGAGATAGTTTGCTGGGCTAGGGATGCTAAAGATTTCGCTAATCCATTGAGATCCGCATTGGCTAAATTTTCCGTTTCTAAAATCATTGAGAAACTGGGTAAGCTAGGGATTGTTTTTTTGCTTAACCGATCCATCAAAGACTCCTTTTTCTTAGTAGTAGTTAAGTAGTTGGGCGCAAATAAACCCAAAATAGGGTAGATTGGAGAGTATTTATCGCTTGGGGCGGATCTCGTCACCTGATGCTCACCAAAGACATTTTACGTCTAGTTTTGCGTAATTACTCACTATGACTCTAATTTACTTGCTACTGGGTTCTTCTTGGCAAATGGTAGCGATCGCGATCGCTACTGGTTTCTTGAGTGGGGGTAGTAGTGCGGCTTTAATTGCGCTGATGAGTCAAGCTGTAGGTAAGACTACTCCTTCTGTGTCTCTAGCTTGGGGTTTTGCAGGTTTGGCGATCGCCGCTTTGCTTTCTAGTATTATTACTCGTGTTTTACTAATTCGTCTCTCTCAGGATGCGATTTATCAGCTTCAGTTACGGCTGAGTCGTCAGATTCTCGCTTCTGAATTATCTCATCTCGAACGACTCGGTTCGCCACGACTCTTGGCAACTTTGACAGAAGATGTGCAAGTAATTTCTGATGCGGTTTACGTGCTACCGTTTTTGTGTATCAATGTGGCGATCGTCGTTGGCTGTTTGGTTTATATTACCTGGTTATCGTGGCAAGTAATGGCGATTATTACCTTTTTATCAGGATTCGCGATCGCTACTGCGGGAATTTTACTCAAACGAGGGAGAAAATTACTTGCTCAAGCGCGTCAACATCGCGATCGCCTTTTTCAACACTTCCAAACGATTACCGCAGGTATTAAAGAACTTAAACTACACAGCGATCGCCGTCAAGACTTTTTCCAGCAAGATTTAGAAGCAACTGCGGCTGAATGTCGTCGCGATTACGTGCGTGGTTTAACTTTATTTGCTACCAATGATAGTTGGGGTAAATCAATCTTCTTTTTTGCGATCGGAATTGTCTTATTCGCCCTTCCTCATTATTTTACAATCGACTTACAAATTCTTTCCGCCTACGTTTTGACGTTTACCTTTATTATCGGACCGCTCGAAAATATCGTCAACAAATTACCATTAATTACCAAAGCGAGTATTGCTTTGGAGAAAATCGAAGCTTTAAATTTATCTTTAGCTAGTAGCGCTGAAACAGCAGCAAATAACCAACTCAGCCAAATTAACCACACTTGGCATTTCCTAGAGCTAAAAGATGTCACCTATACTTATTACAGCGAATCAGAAGATACCAACTTTACTCTCGGTCCTTTAAACCTGAAACTAACACCAGGAGAACTTATTTTTATTATCGGCGGTAACGGTAGCGGCAAGTCTACATTTGCCAAACTCCTCACCGGGCTTTACCTTCCCGATACAGGCATAATTCAATTAGACGCAAACAAGATCGACTCTCATAACCGAGAATGGTATCGCCAGCATTTTACCGTCATTTTCAGTGATTTTTACTTGTTTGACAGACTGCTAGGATTTAGCCAACCAAATCTCGAAGCAAAAGCCCAAGCATACCTGAAACAACTACAACTCGATCGCAAAGTCAAGATCGAGCAAGGAAAACTTTCTACTACCGCTTTATCTCAAGGACAACGAAAACGATTAGCCTTATTAACAGCTTATCTCGAAGATCGCCCCATTTATTTATTTGATGAATGGGCAGCAGATCAAGATCCGATTTTCAAAGAAATTTTTTACACCGAATTACTACCTAGGCTACAACAACAGGGTAAAACAGTAATCGCGATCGCCCACGACGATCGCTACTTTTCGGTTGCATCTCGTTTGATTAAACTAGAATACGGCAAAATCCTCTACGATAAGGTGATTGGGAATTAGGGATTAGGGATTGGGGACTAGGAATTGGAGATTGAGGTATGTACCAGACGTTGTATGCAACGTCTTGACACCAGTAATCTGTTACCACGTACCTGCATTTACCAGTTATGAGTAGGGATTGGGAAGAGGGGGAAGAGGGGGGAGAGGGGGAGACAAGGAAGAGGGGGGAAACAAGGAAGAGGGGGGAGACTGATAACAGTTTACTGCTATTTCCCAATCCCCAGTCCCCAATCCCCAATCACCAATCCCCAATCACCAATCTTAAGCCATCACCTCATCAATCAGAGACAAAACTTCGCTGCGACTCAATTTTTCTTGACCAATTGCCATCGCATTCAAAGTTCCATAAGCTAAAGTCAGTGGTATTTTGCAAAAATCTAAAGCCGGACCTACAGGTAAAGCATTAGTATAAGCATCAGCAAAAGCGAGATTGCGACGAGCATACTCTTCTACCAAATCCGCACTCCAACCGTCAGGGAAAAAGTCTACACCTCGCTCTAAATCTTCTCTATGGTTGCGTAAAATATTGACTGCTTGTAAACCTCTGCCAAAACCAAGGGCGTGATTGCGGTTCGTTTGAGTGCCATCATACCAAGCCCAGAGATCCGATAAAAGCAATCCTACCGCTCCTGCAACACCAAAAGTATAGCGGTCTAAATCTGCTTCTGAGCGAATATCCCAGTTATTATCAGCCCAATAAGCCATGCGATCCGCCATTGCTGCGGTAGCATCCCAAATGCGCGGTGCAACAGCCACAGGAGCGAGTTTTGCCCATTCTCCAATCCGCAGGGTAACTTCTTCAAGTTCATCTGAGTTAGAGTCTAAACCTGTACCAAAAGCTTCGACACTAAAGTTATCTACTGCGGCTTGTAAATTCAGGCTAACCTGGCGTAACAATTGTGCTTTAGTAGCGTTAGTGATTTTCGGACTATCTTCAATTTCATCGATCGCCCGCATACAAAGATAAGCTGATGCTACTGCATCCTGGAGAATAGAGGGTAAACGATTAATCGGAATGTAGAAAGTTCTACTCGTTTTTTCTAGCATTCCTAATGCCTCTTCTCGCAAATTCATCGATTTCGCTCCTCACACAAAACTTGTGTAATAGCATAGTATGTCCCTCGCCTTATCTACCACCGATCTCAAATCGAAGGGTGTGGGTGTGGGAGGAAAACTAACCAAAGCCAAGATTGGGTAGCTCCGCCCTATCCTTGAGCGAAAATCAATAATCTAGAGCTATGTTATCTTGAGATTTGGCGATCGCTTTCGGCTACCCTAAAAAAGAAGTTATCCTCTTCTGGTAGTTATTATGACTCAACATGATTTTTTAATGTTAGTGCTGTTACTCAGTCCTGGGCTGTTGCTCTCGGTAGCGGTCATGTTTACTTTTGCTAAGGGTGGCTAATCTAGCCGCGCTCAATTGGCGATCGTTTACCCGCATTTACTAATTGTAGAGACGTTGCATGCAACGTCTCTACAACAATCCCCATACCACATTTTTATTGAATTGTCAAGCTAAAAACCAACAAAATCATCTATTCCTCTTAAGAAACGACGAAAAGGAAGATATTAAATCAAAAATCAGGATCGCTCAAAGTTTCATCTAATTCCATACGCTGTTCCATTTTCCGCAAAAAATAGCCTGTCATCATAGCGGAAGCGAGGAGATTAGCCAAATTTTCGCGATCGGTAGCAATTTGGACTTGAAAGTCACCCGCAGGCAAACCACCGACTAATCCCTCGACATTTTGGGCGATAATTTCCCTAATATTAGGAGTAGCCGACTGTGCAACTTGTTCTAATATTTCTGGGCTTTGCTGTTGAAGATATTCCCAAAGCGGGTTAGCTTCTTTTTCTTTAGCTTCGGAATTTCGGAAATCTGGGTCAAAAATCATTATGACGAGCGAGAGTTAAACTTGCTTACCTACTACTCTAAACTACCAAAGTAATTTGGTGCCAAGAAAAGGATAAATTTTTGGTTAGGATTGTTTTACCCGAGGGAGGACTTGAGAAAGTCGATCGACCTCAAAATACTGGTAAAACTTATCAGTTAATTCTAACCAATAAGAGCGACCTTCTTCTTGACGGCGTTTGCGGACAAAACCAAGTTCGACCAATTCTTGAACTTGCTGATAAGCACTGCTACCGCGTAAATCGATCAACTCCGTTTGTAAAATTTTACCTTTAAGAGCGATCGCGGCTAAAGTACGCAATGCGCCAGTTCCTAATTCTGCGGGAACGAGATTTTGTAACAACGCTTGAAAAGAAGAACGCAACTGAAGACTGTAGCCGGCGGGAGTTTCCACGACTTCAAGGGCGCTATCCCGACGAGCATAGTCCTCGATTAATTCTAACAAAGCATCGAGGGCGGCAGTGCGATCGCAGCCCGCCCAAGCAGCAATTTCAGCTACAGAAAGTGGTTTACCTTTAAGATAGAGAATGGCTTCGAGTTTGGTGGCTAATCGCATGGAAAATAGATGCTGAGATCTTTAATCTAACTTGCGTCCAGTAAGTTCGACGAAAATATCTTCGAGATTAGAGGGACGACTCATCATTCCGGTTTTATCAGGTAACGAGTCAAGATAAGCATTAGCATCAGCCAGAGTTGGGAAAAACCGTCCTTCAAGACGATCGGCAACTTGTTTAACCACTAATCCTTCTCCATACTTAGAACGCAATTCGGGCAGAGTACCCAGTTCGATTAGTTTACCAGTATTCATCACCCCAATGCGATCGCACAAGAATTCTACTTCTTCCATGTAGTGGGTAGTTAACAAAATCGTCATTCCCTGACGATTGAGATCGCGAATAATTTCCCAGAGACGACGGCGGTTTTGGGGATCGAGTCCCACAGTAGGTTCATCCAAAAATAAGACTTTCGGTTGATGTAATAACGCCCTGGCGATTTGTAAGCGGCGTTTCATTCCCCCAGAGAGATTTTTCGCCAACTCTTGACGGCGATCGCTAAGTTCGACATATTCTAACCATTGGTCGATTAATTTTTGTCGTCGCAGCTTAGGAATATGGTGCATTCGTCCGTGAAACTCCAAATTTTCCCAAACCGTCAAATCCCCATCAACGCTGGTTTGTTGTAAAACGACACCGATATTTTCCTTCACTCGCGCCGGATAGCTACTCACCTCAAAACCAGCCACCTCAATGTTACCTTGAGTCGGTCTAGTCAAAGTAATCAGCATCCGAATTGTCGTTGATTTTCCCGCACCATTGGGACCCAACAAACCAAACATTTCTCCTTCAGGGATATGGAAAGAGAGATCGTCCACAACGGGAACTTTATTGTAAACCTTGCGGACATTTTCGAGAGAAACAGCGATGTTGGTCATAGTGTGGTAGTGATAAAAATAGCAAAAGCGATCGCTAATTGATCGACTCCGAATCTTGATTCATTTCTTCGAGAGTTTTCCAACCAGCTAACCAAAGAGAACGATCCTTAAGTTGTTTCGCATTCAGCCAAAAACGGACATGAGGATCGCAAGAAGCGACCATTTCCGCAAAGACAAACTTACCTTGATTTTTGCGGTTAACGACTTCAAAATGTCGCCAGCCCCAAGTTTGTTGACAAGCTGTCCATTTTGAACCTACGAGATGAGGGAACTTTTGTTTCTTCGGCATAGGTAAGAGGCGTACCGCCAGGTCGGCGTAGCCATCGCGGCACTAACTAGCATACTACTGACCGAAGTAGCGTTTCTCTCGCGCTACCAAGTAAGCCGCAACTACACCACCGAAAAAGCCAAACAAATGTCCTTCCCAAGAAATTCCCTCTTGGATAGGTAAAACGCCCCAAATCAAGCCACCGTAAAGAAAACCCACCACGACAGACAAGAAAATCGAAGGTATATTGCGTTGAAATAAGCCTCTAAAGAGGAGAAAACCCAGATAACCAAAGATTACCCCACTCGCACCAATATGAAAACCTGGTGCGCCAAATAGCCAAACTCCCAACCCACCGATAAGCATTGAAAGTATAGTCACAACAAAAAAGTCACTCGTTTCTTGCAACATCACGAACCAACCCAAAACCAGAAATGGTAAGCTATTGGCAATTAAATGGGCAAAATCGCCATGTAGAAAAGGTGCCAACAAGATTCCTCGAAGTCCGATCGCGTGACGCGGTATAATTCCAAAGCGATCCAATCCACCTTGTAAAACAAAGCGATCGACAATTTCTGTAATCCAGAAAACAGCAACAGTTCCCGAAAGGATCGTAGCTTGGGTTTTCAGTTCTCTAGCGAGGGAAGATTTAGTTGGCTGACTGCTCATAATTTCTCCTGTTGGGATTGTCAAAGCATGATTTATTTCCAAGGTAACAAAGTAAATTCCTACTAAGTAGCTAGATCGCGATCGCGAAAATTGTCTACATTGAACAGATAGACATCCGCAATATCAACCTAGGCATCTCGTCTATCAACTGTTAAAGTCGAATCAGCATCAAAGCTAACGCGATCGCACTTCTTTTCTTACCTATGAAATTTCAAGGGTTTGCAGAAATTCAGCAACAAGAACTCTTCCTGCGTCATAATCAGGGGCTTTCTCAACTTATTACCATTCCTGGGCTGCAAAATGGCGATTTAATCCAAGTTTGTACCCGCGCTACCGAAATTGTCGCCGCGACTCTCGAAGTCGAACGAGTGGGGATTTGGTTCTACAATCGAGCCAAAACTTCAATTCGCTGCTGCGATTTGTACGAAAGTAATTTAGATCGTCATTCTCAAGGGACGGAATTGAGTGTAGCTTCTTACCCCATTTATTTCCAAGCTTTAGCAACCGAACAAGCCATAATTGCTGATGATGTTAACAATCATCCTAGTACCCAAGAGTTTAGGGAAGATTATTTTCAACCACAAAACATTGCTTCTACTCTTGACGCACCAATTATTCATCAAGGAGAATTGGTAGGAGTAGTTTGCACTGAAAAATTAGCAACGCCGAGACAGTGGCAAAGTCAAGATTTAAATTTAGTTATTTCTGTAGGTTTAGTCGTATCTCTCTGTTTAGAAACCCAATCGCGAATGTCAGTTTTAAACAAACTGAGAGATTCGCAGCAGATGTTGCAACTGGTAATAGATAATATTCCCCAAGCTATTTTTTGGAAAGATAAAAACTTAGTTTATCAAGGTTGCAATCAAACTTTTGCTCTTGATGCTGGATTAAAATCTGTAGCTGAAATTGTCGGTAAAACCGATTACGATTTACCTTGGACAAAAGCAGAAGCCGACTGTTATCGAGAGAACGATCGCCGCATCATCTCCACCAAAATCCCCGAATATCACATCATTGAGCCACAGTTGCAAGCTGGGAATAAACAAGCATGGGTAGATACCAGTAAAATTCCCCTCAACAATCGAGAAGGTGAAGTAATTGGTATTCTCGGTACCTATGAAGATATTACCGAACGCAAGCAAGCTGAGGAAAATTTACAAAAAAACAATCAAAAACTCGAACAAAGAGTTGCAGAAAGAACCCAAGAATTAAGCCGAATTAATCAACTGCTACAGTTGGTGATGGATAATATTCCCCAAGCAATTTTCTGGAAAGATACTAACTTAGTTTATCAAGGTTGCAATCAAAGTTTTGCTATTGATGCTGGTTGTCAGTCCCCAGCAGAAATTGTTGGCAAAACTGATTACGATCTACCTTGGAAAAAAGAAGAAACTGAATTTTATCAGCGATGCGATCGCCGCGCGATCGAGTCAAATACTCCGCTATATCACATTATTGAGTGCCAAACACAAGCAGATGGAAAACAAGCTTGGTTAGATACAAATAAGGTTCCTTTACACAACGAAAAAGGCGAAGTAATCGGCATTCTCGGTACTTATGAAGATATTACCGAACGCCAACAAGCCGAGTTAGCGCTACAACAAAGCCAAGCCAGATTACAAACAAAAGCCCAACAAGAAGAATTACTAAATCAGCTTTCTCATCAAATTCGTCAGTCTTTAGATTTAGAGCAAATCTTGACTACAGCAGTGCAAGAAATTTACAAACAATTAGGTGTAGATCGCTGTATTTTTAGCTGGTTTCATCCAGGAAATCCGGCATCATGGGAGGTAGTTAAAGAAGCTAAAAAACCGGAATTACCTAGCTTTATTGGAGAATATCCTGATAGTTTAGAGAATTTTAACTTAGTAGAAAGACTTTTACAACTAGAAGTAATTAGGGAAGACAATTTAGCAGCTAGTAGCGAAACTGGTTTTCGCTTGCTTTATGAAGAATGGGGCTGTCGCTCGGTGATTTTGTTACCAATCAAAACAATAGAGGAAGATTTAGGGGTTTTGAGTTTTGGGAACTATCAAAATCAACGAAATTGGACAGAAGGTGAGATCGAGTTGATGTTAGGGGTACGAGATCGACTCGCGATCGCGATCAAACAAGCAAAACTTTACAATCGTGCTAAGGAAAGAGCGGTACAATTAGAAAAAGCACTATCCGAACTCAGTCGCAAAAAACTGCAACTTGTCCAAGCAGAAAAAATGTCTAGTTTAGGACAAATGGTTGCCGGATTAGCCCACGAAATCAACAACCCAGTTAGTTTTATTCACGGTAATCTTACTCATTTGAGCGGCTATACTCAAGATTTACTAGATTTAGTCGCACTCTACGAACAGAAGTTTCCCCATCCCGGTGAAGATATTGAACTCAAAATCGAGGAGATTGACTTAGAATTTCTGCGAGAAGATTTATTAAATATCGTTGATTCAATTCAGGTAGGAACCGATCGCATTTGTGAAATCATTCGTTCTTTGCGTACTTTCAGCCGTCTCGATGAAGCAGAACTCAAACCGGCTGATATTCATGAAGGTTTATCTTCAACTCTATTAATTTTACAACATCGTCTCAAAGCTCACGGCTCCCGTCCCAAAATTGAAGTGATTAAGGAATATGGTAAATTACCGTTAGTAGATTGTTATCCGGGAGCGCTTAATCAAGTATTCATGAATTTACTAGCAAACGCGATCGAAGCGATCGAAGAAGCGTTTACGAACTCAGAACTATCCGGAAATTCTTATCGAGGAACAATTCGCATTCGCAGCGAAGTAATCGATCGCAAAATAGTCAAAATTACTATTGCTGATAATGGTTCCGGAATTTCGCCAGAAGCAATTCCCCAGTTATTCGATCCTTTCTTTACCACTAAACCAATTGGTAAAGGTACGGGTTTAGGATTATCTATTTCTCATTCAATTATTGTCGATCGCCACGGCGGTTCTCTCACTTGTAAATCTAACTTAGGCGTTGGGACTGAGTTTATCGTCCAAATTCCTCTACGTCATCCGGAATGTACTTAACAATAATCACAAAAAACAGCTTTATTTCTAACTTATTGAGAATTGCTATAGATGATTTACTTGTTTATTTTGTCATTGATTAAGATAAAAATATGGAAAGAGGATTATTATGGTTGCCCTTGCTGATAGCATTTTTCTGGTTAGCCTGGGCAGGTTGGAACGAATACCAAAAAATCGAAGCCTACAAGCACTGGGCAGAAAGTTTCGAGCAAGCAAAATATGATATTTATGCAGTTTTGGGTCAAAAGGGTAAAATAATAACTTGGGGAAGGCCGACGCGTCGGGAACCTGTGGAGATAGAAAGTTTTTCTCTGGATGATGTAGAATCAATTAATTTGTTAGTAGACGATCGACGAATTAATTCAGAAGAAGCGCCCAGTAAAGGAAAGCCCAGTTTAGAGTTTATTTTCGCGAAGCAAGATAAGTCAATGAAAGTTCCTTTTACCGATATTTCCCTGGCAGCGAAATGGCAGAGTTACTTACAAAAGTTGCATTGGAAATCGGACGATGATCTTGGGAATTGATGATTTTATCGCGGGTATTTCTCGAGACGTTGCCGGCAACGTCTCGAGAAATTAATAAGAAAGGTAAATATTACCAAATTAGCTTATGATTCCCGTCCTGATGCCCAAAGATCGCGCCATTTAACAGTACCTTCAGTTGCAAGTACCCAGCGACGGCAAACTAAATTTTCTCGCAAAGGTGACATTCCTGCACGTAAGAGAACGTATTTGTAACTAATTAATTTACCTGCACTTTCATCAAAGGGAATTTCATTGAACCAAGTGTTTTGATTAATGTATTCTAGTTGGTATGCTTGGGCAATATCCCAATTACCTAATTCTGGACAATCCCCAATCACAGCAACAATTTCCCCGGGTTTAGTTTGCACGCCGTTTAGTTGCGCCCGGACAATAATTTTTCCTTTGACTCGTTCGCCAACATGACTGAAAACAATTACTTCTTTTGCACCTAGTTCGAGGTTGTCAAGGTGGCTATTTTTGACTTCGTACTTATCGCGAGATAAAACATCAGTGTGTTCGCCATCTGGTAACTCGGTTTCTACTGATTCTAAAGTAACAGCTTCCCCTTTATTCATAGCAACAAATAATACTGAATCTCGATAACGTCGCACGTAGCAATAAACGTCAGGAGTAATATATTTTTGCCATTGACTTCCTAAAGAAACTGCTGGATTCAGTCGTCGTAAACCAGAAAGTAAGCGCAGATCGCGATAAATTTGGGTTTCTGTATCCCAACTATCCATCATAGGACGGTTGTAGGGATCGTTGTTACCGTAAGGATTGCGATCGCTATTAGTATCGTCGTGCAAATATTGTTCTGTACCGTAATAAATACAAGGAATACCACGGGAAGTCATGACTAAAATCACTGCCAAACGTAAGATATCTGGATCGGGATTTAACGTTTGGAAGCGATACATATCGTGATTATCGATAAAGGTAATTAATTCGGTGGCGCTGTTGTAACGATAATCAAGATTGAGAATGTCTTGGATGAGATGAAATCCTCCTTCTGCGTTTATTCCTAATCCTTGACGGATTGCCATACATAAGCCAAAGTCAAGGATTGTCATGCCAGAATTGTTAACAAATTCGACGGAAAGATCGCTTTCGGGATGACTGTTAATCCATTCGCCAAAGATGAAAATATCTGGTTTGTGGTTTTGAATATCGGCGTTGAATTCTTGCCAAAACCAA
The DNA here is from genome assembly GCF_020144665.1 of Oscillatoria salina IIICB1. Classification (NCBI taxonomy): domain Bacteria; kingdom Bacillati; phylum Cyanobacteriota; class Cyanophyceae; order Oscillatoriales; family Oscillatoriaceae; genus Oscillatoria; species Oscillatoria salina. The sequence goes on from NZ_JAAHBQ010000061.1 coordinate 27,724, forward strand.
ATTGGCATATGCTTGACAGTATCGATTCGCAAAGCATCAATTCCTCTGTCTATCCATTGTTTAATTGCTGCTTTGATGTAGTTGCGATATTCAATATTGTTTTCGTTAAAAGTGGCTAATCCTGATAGTTCGCAGTTTTTTACTTGCCACTCGTCTTCCCAATTTGTTACTTCGCCGTAGTGATGATACCACCATTTACCTTCGTCTTCGTTAAAGTCAGCAATTTTTACGCCGTCGTCGTAGAGAATGCCTTTTCTACCGCTTATATCCGGATTGCTGTGGTTGCAAACAATATCCAAAATTAATTTCATGTTGCGCTGGTGTATTTCGGCGATTAATCGATCGAAAATTGTGTTTTTTGCTTCTTGTGTTTTGTTGAGCGATGGGTTATCATTTTTATTAATAAAACGAGGATTAATGCGCTTAAAGTCTTTTGTCCAATAGCCATGAATAGCAGCGCTTTCAATAAATAAAGCTTCGATTTGCTCGAATAAAGGTGTTAGCCAAATCGCGGTAATTCCTAGGTTTTTGAGGTAGTCGAGTTTGTCGATTACTCCTTGTAAATCGCCGCCCCAGTATTTACCCCATTCTTGTTTATCAGGGTCGTATAATTCTGGGTTAGGTCCGGCATTGTTTTCTGGATCGCCATCACAAAAACGATCGACGACGAGAAAGTAAATTGTTTCTTGACGAAATTCGATATCTCTAGTGTAGAGAAATTCTAAATCAATATCGATTTCTGGGGTAGTTTCACCGACAAGAGCTTCGACTTCAGCTTCAGATGCGACTTTGCTGGCTTGATACTGAGATGAGGAAGCATGAGGAGAAGTATTAACCATAAAAGCTCCAAAAAAGGCGATCGCTGTTTATTATCTCACTAAGTTTGGGTAAGCGCATCCGTACTACTGGAAACATCCTCTACAGTTTCCCCTAATTACACCGACTTCTTTAGCCTGCTTGGATATTGATGATCGATGCTAAAAACCTTGATTTTATAAGAATGTTCGATGTTGATAAAAGGTTGTCATTATCGCTATAAAACTGATAGCTTGAAATAAGCTAACTATCACTATCAGAGGTGTATTTATGAATCCAGATGAACTTTTAAGCAAATATGCCGATGGAGAAAGAGATTTTTCTTCAGTTCAATTTATTGAAGCCGATTTTGCTAAAGTTAATCTTAGTCGCGCTGATTTTACTGGTGCTAAACTGTCTGGCGTGAGGTTTTTTCAAGCTAATTTGAGCCGTGCAGTTTTCCTCAATGCTGACTTACGAGAAGCTGATTTGGAAGGTGCCGAACTCCCGGCAACTGACCTCAGTACAGCCGATTTAATGGGGGCTAATTTGAGCGGTGCTAATCTTAGTTTTGCTGATTTGACTGGTGCGGATCTACGTCGCTCTAATTTGATGGTTGCTAAGTTAATTAATGCTAATCTTGTGGGAGTTAATTTCACGAGAAGCTTTTTGATTGGTGCTAATCTGCGCGGAGCTAATTTAATGGGGGCAAATCTTAGCAGTTCTAATCTTAGTCAAGCTTATTTGTGCGAAGCCGATTTGCGCGAGGCAAACTTGGAAAAAGCTAATTTACAGCGAGCTTTGTACAACGAAAAAACTCGGTTTCCGGAAGGATTTAATCCTCCGAAAGCGGGTGCTTTTTGTCTTGCTCCTCAAGTTAATCTTACAGGGGAAAATTTTAGTGGCGTTGATATCCCTGGAGTTAATTTACAGGGAGCTAATTTGGCTTATATAGATATGAGAAAGGCAAATTTACTTTGGGCTAATTTGAGTGGTGCTAATTTGAATGGTGCTAATTTGAGTGGTGCTAATTTGAGTGGCGCTAATCTCTTAGGAGCTAATATTACTGATGTTAATTTAGAAGGAGCAAATTTGAGCGGTGCAACAATGCCTGATGGGGTTGTCCACGCTGTTAGTCAGAAGCGAATGCCTGCTAAAAAAATTAAGCATAAATGATTTTTTGATTGGCAATTATTTCCTTGACAAAATTACGAGTTTCTGTATAAAAATATTTAATATTCTAAGTATTTAGACCGAATTTATTAATTTTATTCGCTCTCTATTTCTACAAGTTTGTTTTTGGCAGATAAACCAGATTTTATTCGCACTTGACATTTTCTGACGGAAAATTTTTCAGCTAACAATTCAATTAATTCTTGATTCGCTTTTCCATCTCTGGGAGGAGATTTTAAACGTACTGTCAAACTTCCATCTGCTGCCGATTCGATTTTTTGATTTTTCGAGTTAGGTTTAACTTTAACTTGAATTTTCATAATTTAAATTTGCTTAGTTTTTCGGGAATTACAAATCAATTTTAGCCATAACCAGCCCAAGAAACAACCGATAACATAGTGAGGAAAATCCCACCAAACAAAGGTTGTCCCAAGTAACATTTTACCAAGAAAAGTTGCTCTGACCGCAGCTAAAATTGGTGTTTGCCAAAGTTGGAGAAATTCTAAAGCACAAGTGACACCAAAAACCCAGAAAGTAAGGGTAATTATGGCTTTTCGTTTCGGGATGAAAAAAAAGCCAAATAAACACCAAAAGATTTCGTATAAAATTGCACCGCCATAGTCATTTACCCACCAAGCGCCGATGCCATTATAGAATTTGGAATATAGACCGATTGGTGTCACAATTATTAGCGACCAGAGGGTGAGTAAGCGGCGATGAGTTAAAAAAGATTGCATTGAATTAGCTGAGGGCGAAATTTGGATAAGTGAGAGAGACGTTGCAGAAAACTGACGTCTCTCTATCAGCTATCAGGCAGGGTAAGAGTTGTAGCGCGTTGGCACTTCATAGCAGTTTCTCTAGCAATACGTTTATATGAAACTGCATACACGAAAACCAACATCACGGTATATGATATCATCCTTTCTCAAATCGTCATTACGGTTGGCAGAGCGAGATCGAAAAACGTTGCTTTTCCAGCCTCCGCCTCGAATTGGGGCGTATTCATCATTGCCTCCAATTCTAGACTTGCCATCGTTAAAAGAAAGGCGATACTTTAACTAAATGCTGAGGAAAATCCTCAGCACCATTCCCCGTACTGCCCATCATAAATTATCCACCAGGAATAGCTACCATTTCCAAAGTTATATTATTCCCTAAGTCTTCGGTGAACACCTGGGCTTGTTTCTTCTCTGTAGCTATAATTTCTCCCATCATCTGGCGCACCTTTCGTTTTATGTGGAAATTTCTCATGCTATGACTAGACACTTATCTTGCGATCGGGTTACTCCCTGACGCTTAAACCGTAGTTTTGGCAAATAGATCGCGCTTCTGCAATGACGCGATCGCGCACACTCTGGGGTGCAACCACAATACAGTTCTTACCATAGGCGCGGACTTCTCTTAGTAGCCAATAGGTACTAGAAATACGACGAGTAATGATTCTCAAGTCTTCCTCTCGTCGATCGTCAACATCATTGGGCTTCGGTTCATAGGCAGTTGTGAGTCTATCTAAAAAGTGTAATTGCACTTCAATGGTATCTAACCCATCTCGCCATGTTCCCGAAGTAGGAGTTGTAACTAAGTTCTGAATCCGATCTAAGCGAAATGTCCAATTGTGCTGCAACTCAGGAATATCTTTATTTCCCTCGGTTTCCTCACTCCAAATTTCGAGGTAATACCGCTTCTCACGAAAGCGGATTTTAGCATAGCAGACGGTAAATTCCCAATCTTTTTGAGTAGTGTCACGGTAGTACAGGCGAAAGGGTTGGCGATTGGCAATATGCCGATCCAGGATAATCCGCCACGCTTCCATCGGCTGACTAACACGCTCTAAAAGAGCTTGACGCAAGGGAGGTTCCGGGTTTCCACATTCTAGGATTAGTGCAGCTAGGGTTTGCGCTTCCCCAATGTAGCCGGAATCTACCAGGACACTGGTAGCTTGTTCGAGGGACTGCACTTGCACTTCGTTGAGTTGGAAGGGGGGACTGAGGGAAAATTGGTCTTGCGCGATCGCGACAATCAACCCCGATACGCTGGGTCTGTCACCCCACATAATATCAAGGCGGGTGGCAATTCTCTCTAGTTGTTCTTTTGTTCCTGGGGGAATGGATAAGGTTAATGTTTCTGTTTTTCTAGGCATTCTCGATTTACACTTGCACTCTCAGGAAATATCTGTCATATTAGCAATAGTACAAATGCAGTAAGTAAGCGACAACCCGATGAGGATAACACTGCTACCCCTATTTTCTAGGCAAAACCCCGATTCACAGCACTGCCCTCTAGGATGTCAGGGTCAGTGCAAAATCAAGCAAATCTCCCAACTTGGTCAAGATTCCCCTGCACCTTGTCCTTTGTCGTTGCACCAAGTGGAAACCTACAGGAAAGTAAGTGATTCAACCTTAGAAGCGAAAGTTATTTTCAATACAGCATTTACCAATGACGGAAAATCATTAGGAGCTTATTTACCCGCTTTCCTCCATAAGAAATATCGCATTCTTGGCTTATATCCCACCATTGAGCTTGTACGCGATCAAAAATATCAGCTTGAGAACTATCATCAACTTGTCAAATTAAATCCGCACAAGCGAGTCGATAGTTTATATGGTGCAGAGTTAGGTCGTCGGGTTGAGCAAAATAAAGCTACGGGAAGACGGGGAAGTAGGTTTAGCGAATTAAGAAAAGCGATTGGAAACCGACGCATTATCTTAACCAACCCTGATATTTTTCACCTCATTACCCATCTGAGTTATCCAAATCTAACCTATTCACCCGATTACTTACTATATACTCTGACCCAAACACCAGATTTATACTTTGCTGATGAATTTCACATTTTTGGAGAACACCAGGAAACCGCATTGATTAACAGTATGCTGTTGCTGCGTCATAGTCGCGAACAATCGCGTCCCCTGCGTTTTCTCTTCACCTCTGCAACTGCTAATGCTAACTTTGTGGAACAGTTAAAGAAATCTGGGTTTACCGTTGAGACAGTTCAAGGAGAGTATCTTAGTAAAGACCGAGAAGATGCGCCATTAGGATACCGTCAAATTAGTGAACGCATTGAACTCCATTTTGAAGAAGTTGAACAAGATAGTAATTCTCTTGACTGGCTGAATTTAAATCTTGAAAAAATTGCCCAAATCTTGAAGGATGAGAAACCCCGTAAAGGTCGAGGGTTAGTTATTCTTAATTCTATGGCGCGAGTGCATCGGGTCGTCAGTCAGTTAAAGCAGAAATTAGAACCAGAGATTTTAGTCCGAGAAGTTAGCGGAATTGTAGGCGACCAGGAAAGAAGCAAAACCCGTGAAGAATTAGAAAATACACCCAAACCTATTTTAATTGTCGGAACATCTGCGGTTGATGTAGGGGTTGATTTTGAAGTTCACTTACTTATTTTTGAAACCACCGACCTTTCTACGTTTTTACAACGTTTGGGTCGTTTGGGTCGTCGTTCTGGCTTTTCTCAATATCAAGCCTTTGTTTTAATTCCCAGTTGGATGAAGTGGATTTGGCAGAAAATCCAAGCTGAACTACAAGAAAATAACTTAGTTGACCGCCACCAATTTAATACCGAAATTGCAGCGAACGTTTTCAATTCACCTCCAACTTTTGAACAGTATCGTTATTACTGGGGAGGTTTACAAGCACAAGGAATGTTAAACGCTTTGAAAGGAGAAACAGTTAAGGGAAAAACACGAGGAAAAGAACGGAAGGAATTAAAAGCAAGAACCCAAAAACTGCGGGAATCTGTCACCAATGATTTATGTCATATTTACGGCGAACGTTTCCAAAATAAGGAAAGACAATGGTTTGCAATTTTTCAATCTGTCCGTGACGAACTCCTTCACTTTCGGGGAAGTTCAACCCTACAAGCTGCGGTTTGGGATGAAAACCAATCTCGCTTTTATACCTACGACCTTTTACGACTCCTTCCTCATACGGAAGTTGAGGTGATTAGCAAAAAAGATTTTTTCACTGCTTTAGAAACAGCGAATCGCTCAACCTTTGAGTTTAATGAACGTTATCTTAAAATTTATCTCAGATTAACTCGCTGGTTAGAAATAGGTGAGCCATTCTCTCTAAAATTAGAAACTGATTGTTTGACACGAGAACTTGAAATTTGCACTTTAACTGAACTTGAAGGACTATTTCTTTCAGGACATCCCCAACAAACTGCTTTAAATCAAGCCTTAGAAGACTTAGAATTTCTCAGCTTTCTTGTTCCGGTTGCTAAAGACCCCCGAAGCCACTGGAAAATTAGAAATACTCTATTTTTACCCCCAACTTTTGGAGTTCACCGCTTAATTGATAGCCAGGATAAAGCCTATGCTTGTGCATTTAATCAAGATGCACTTTTGCTGGAATCTTTGAAGTGGAAAATTGACCGTTGTACCCATAGTAACCCTTATATCTTTTAACCATGACGACTCTCTTACAAAGACTTCTCATCGAAACCCTCCCTAAATCTGAAAAGGAATCTGTGCTTGGTGAGTTTATTCAAACTATTTTACCCGCCGTTGAACGAGAATTTTCAGTTCCTGCAATGGGAGGTACAGAAGACAAATTCTCAAAGAATGCAGACCAAAGTTTGATGGTTCATGTCCTAAATGGACTCATTACCGCTTGGAACTTGAGTAAAGAATTAGACGAAGAACTTAGCGAAGAAGAAGCGCGGTTATTATGTCTAGGTTTCACCCTCCATGACTATGACAAATATAACCACTACTGTCCTATACAACCCCCTCCTGAACTACAAGAAACCGATAAAATTGTTAATCTTTGTTATCAACTTGCCCAAAAATTAAATTTTGCAAAATTTTGGGAAGACTGGGAAGATTATCTGTTAGATATTTGCTTCCTTGCACAAAACACACAGGGGAAATGGGGAAGTAATCTAGATTCTCGACAATGGGAAAACGAACGCACTTTTCAAATTGCATTTCCTGAACGTTTGCGACTCTGTGAATTACTCCGATTTGGTGATATTGCAGTTCATATCCAAGACCCAGCAGAAGTAAGGTTTTTAACCAGTACAGGTCAATCTCTGCAAGCCTGTTTAGACCAACTCGAAATTGAGAAAGTCCTGGTTTATCATCGCTTGCGGGATTGTCGTGGTTTAATCACTAATCATATTCATAATGCAGTCACTCAATTCGTCACTGAAAAGGGTTGGATACCAATTATTTATTTTGCAGATGGCGTAGTATATCTTGCACCAGAAACTTATGAAGTTCCAAGTTTAACAGATATTCAAAATACAGCTTGGCAACGGATTCTTAAGGGAAATTTTAAGTATAACGAAGATGGTTTAGAGTCTTATATTATAAGAGGAGAAACTGGATTTGTAAGAGGACGTGAAGGTTTAAAAGCAGCCCCTTTAGCCTTTGAGCTATTTACTCCATTCGATTTACTTTGCCAACTTCCAAAGATAATAAAAACTAAGATAAATAACTCTAAAGCCTCCGATCGCTTAGAAGCAAGGAAACTGTCTTTGTCTCAACCGGAAAAAGAAAGACTAAATTTATATGCTGATGTTTGGGCAGATCGTATTGCAGAATTTATAACATTTGTACAAAGAAAATTTTTTCAAGAGCCTGGAAAACGTAAGTTATTTGTCAACTGGGTATTAGGAAAGCTAAATTTAGAGAAAATATTTTCTTACGAACAAACTCAAATTGAATCTGGAGGTAATAACTACGGATGGTATTGGGTAGCAACTCATTTCCTTGCAGAGAATAAGTTCGATCGACACCCCGATTCAGAGATATTGACTAAATTTCTTAATGATCTGGGTTATGAGCTTGCAGATTGGGCAAACAAAAATGATTATCTCCCAGAATATTTTAGTCCGACTCATCAGTCTTTTAACAGTTACTTAGCCAGCTATTTGGAGTTGTCAGGTTGGGAAGGAAAAAATCCTAATTTCGAGGAAGAACTTAGTGCATATACAGTAGCTAAATCCCCAAATAACTGGATCTGCTCTCTAAGTAGCGGAGAATTTGTTGCAGAGGAACAGTTGGTAACGATGGTTTTATTCCAACCGCAACTTTACAGTAACAAAAATGTACTTGGAGGTCGCCAAATAAAACGAGGGATTTCTAAAATTTGGTCATTAGAAATGCTATTACGTCAGACTGAATGGTCTGTACCTATGGGAAAAAATTTTGAAAAGAAAAGACCAGTTTTTCTCTATATTTTTCCAGCTTACGTTTACTCTCCCCAAACTGCTACAGCTATCAAAATATTAGCTAAACAAATGGAACGCATAAGTCTGTGGGATGTACACAAACATCGGGATGATTTACAAAATCTTCCTTGGCAAGGCAGAAAACCTAAAGCAGGGCGGTTTGACGAAAATTATGTGACTACAGAAATGCCTTTTGTAGCAATTCACATGATGACTCCTCCACCCAAGGGTAAAGATGACAAACCCACTGTGACAGAATCGTGGGTTGAACCTTTGTTTAAAGCCTTAGCTTTACCACAACTGCTAGGTGTGAAAGTTGTTGTAACTCCTAGTCCAGAAATCCTTTATAGCAGTGATAAAGACTTTCTAGAATCCGTCAAACTTGATGGTGTCCCTGACTTCTGGACGTTACTTGGGTTTGATAGTTCGTTGCGGATACAAGACATTAAACCTGCTTTAGAAAAATTGCTGGTTATCTACAGCATACATTTGGACAACCGTAGTAGCAAAAAAGATGCCCGTTGGTCAGCGTTAAATAGCACCGTTAGGGAGGTGATAACTGATGTTTTAAATGTGTTCGCGATCGCACAACAAGGACTCCGCAGTCAAAAACATGAACCCTTACCCGAAGAAGTTAAACAATACTGGCAATTTGCCGATCTATTAGCCCAAGGAGACTCAATGAAAGAAAATCGACTCAAATTAACTAAACGCTTAGTCAGCGAATATCGCTACTTTTATCAAGTCCGAATTAGCGAATCGAGTC
>NZ_JAAHBQ010000062.1 GCF_020144665.1 Oscillatoria salina IIICB1
ATTATCTCATAATTCTCCCTTGTCTCCCCCCTCTTTCCCAGTCCCCAATCCCCAATCCCCAGTCCCCAATCCCCAGTCCCCACTCCCCAGTCCCCAGTCCCTAATCACCTATTCCTAGCTTGTTTGACCATTTCAATTAAGGTATGATGGGCATCTTCAGCATCTTTGAGCCGATGGTCGAATTCGATGCGAATTGGTATGGTTTTGCTATCTTCGGTAGCAGTTAAATTCATTCCTTCGGGGTCGATTGATTCCATTTTTGCAGTTTCGATATTTGGCGATTTGCCGAAGGTTTTGGCGTAAAGTGCGATCGCGTCAGGGTGATCTTCGTTCATGTGTTTGCAAATGCGATCGCCGATCTGTGGAGTGATTGGTTCGGACATTTTTGTTTTGCTATTGCTAATATTCTCGACTACAGAATGCTACCACTTCTTGAAGAGCTGAGGTTTGCTGGGGATAAATAATTTTTGGTCTTTCGATTACAATTAATTTAATGCCTAGTTCGGTGGCGATAATTCGCTTGGTGTTTTCTCCTCCAGCTTGTCCCGATGCTTTGGTTACAACTAGGGAAATGTTCCATTGCTGCCACAATGCTTGTTCTAATTCGGCACTAATCGGGGGACGTAAAGCAATTAGGCGATCGCTACTGAAACCCGCAGCTAAGGCAACTGCGATCGAGTTGACACTGGGTAAAATTCGCGCAAATAAGCTTGATTTTTCCTGCCAGGGCTGAAATAAAGGTAAATTTTTGTATCCTACTGTCAGCAATACTCTCTCTCCAAACAAATAATCTTCTGCTAATAATGTCTCGAAATTATTTACCTTGACAAAATTATCATTTTGTGGTAATAAATCCAAGGTGGGACGTTCGTAACGAAGATAAGGAAGATTGTAGCGAGCCGCAGCCGCGATCGCGCGAGTCGAGATTTGGGAAGCAAAGGGATGAGAAGCATCAACGATCGCCCGAATCGGTTGAGATTGTAAAAAACGGTGTAAGCGATCGCCAGTCAAACCCCCAACCAAAACCCGTAAAAAAGGCGACTGAGGATAGAGACTTTGCGCCGTAGGAGTTGCCACGGTAATCGTACAAAAAAGCTGTTGGCGAGCGAGAGCAATAGCAATTTCCACACTCTCACTCGTACCTCCAATCAGCCAAATTTGTTTTTTTTGACTAGTCAAAAAAGCTCACCAAAACTAACCTTTAAGAGCCTTTTGAAAATTCTGGCGATAAGACTTATTAGCAATCAGTAAAATAGGCCACAAAGAAGCCAAAACAATCCGGTTGCCTAAACTAGGGTCAAAATTAGTTCTTCTAAACCCCTTCCAAAACTTCCAAGCTCCACCACCATAAATAACAGCCAGTAAAACACCAACTAAAAATCCCATGCAATTTACCCCCAATAAATTTTTGCGCTTGAAATTCACAAACAGTAATTGAGAATGTAGACTTCTCCTTCAATTTTAATCTAACTTATTTTCCCTAACTATTATCGTAAAAACACCAATACAATCAGAGCCTCAATTAAAAATAGCTAATGGTAAAATTGAGTTAGAGAACTGATTTTGCAGAAACTACAATCACTCGCCAAGGCAAAATTGCCCAGCGATCGCCCTCGAATAAATGACCGACAGTAGAGACTTTCACCTATCATTTGCCACTAGCACCAAAATCCTAGCTATTTATTAATCAAGCTTATATCAAGTAAAATAACCCCCAACTACAATTTTAGAACCAAAATTTAATCGATTTTCACAAAAGGATCGAAGACAAAGAGAATATAAACATAAGGGGAAAATCAAATTCAAGCTCCCCAATGACTAAACCAAGAGGCGAGGAGGAATTATGCGAGCAGTGCTGATGGCTGGTGGATCTGGAACCAGGCTGCGTCCCCTAACCTGCGATCTTCCCAAACCAATGGTTCCGGTTCTCAACCGACCGATCGCAGAACACATTATCAACTTACTCAGACGAAATCAGATCGCCGAAATAATTGCCACACTACACTATCTCCCAGACGTGATGCGAGAATACTTCCAGGATGGTAGTGATTTCGGGGTTGAAATTACCTACGCTGTCGAGGAAGATCAGCCGTTGGGGACTTCTGGCTGCGTCAAAAATATCGCCGAACTACTCGATGACACTTTTCTGGTTATTAGCGGCGACAGTCTTACCGACTTCGATCTCCAAGCCGCAGTAGCCTTTCACAAAGAAAAAAAATCAAAAGCCACCCTAGTCCTCAAACGAGTTCCCAATCCGATCGAATTTGGCGTAGTAATTACCGATCGAGAAAATCGCATTCGTCGCTTTTTGGAAAAACCTTCTAGCAGTGAAATTTTTTCCGATACAGTCAATACAGGCACTTACATCCTCGAACCGGAAGTCTTAGACTACCTACCTTTTAACGAAGAATCCGATTTTTCCAAAGACTTATTTCCTTTACTACTGGAAAAAGAACAACCCATGTACGGCTACATTGCCGAGGGTTATTGGTGTGATATCGGTCATTTGGATGCTTATCGGGAAGCACATTACGATAGTTTACACGGTAAAGTAAAAATCCAGTTACCTTATCAAGAAAAATTTCCCGGAGTTTGGGTGGGACAAAATACTTATATCGATTCCACTGCCAAAATTGAAAAACCAGTAATCATTGGTAGTAATTGTCGTATCGGTCAGCGAGTTCACATTGAATCGGGAACCGTAATTGGCGATAACGTGACCGTTGGTGCAGATGCCGACTTGAAACGTCCGATTATCTGGAATGGGGCAATTATTGGCGAAGAAGCTCATCTGAGAGCTTGTATCATTGCTAGAGGTACTCGCGTAGACCGTCGCGCTCATATCTTAGAAGGAGCAGTGGTAGGCGCTCTTTCCAGCGTCGGCGAAGAAGCACAAATCAGTCCCAATGTCCGAGTTTGGCCCCGGAAAAAGATTGAGTCGGGAGCAATTTTAAATATTAACTTGATTTGGGGTAATACCGCTCAACGCAATCTTTTCAGTCAGCAAGGCGTGACGGGACTGGCAAATATTGATATTACACCCGAATTTGCGGTCAAGTTAGGAGCAGCTTATGGCTCGATTTTAAAACCTGGTTCGATGGTGGCTGTTTCTCGCGACCAACGAAGTATTTCTCGCATGGTCAGTCGTTCTTTAATTGCTGGTTTGATGTCGGCGGGAGTTGATGTCCAAAATCTCGAAGCAACTGCTATTCCAGTGGCGCGTACAGTTATCCCCACAATGTCGGTGAAAGGCTGTATTCACGTACGCTTACACCCCGATCGCCCGGATTACATTTTAATTGAATTTCTGGATGCCAAGGGTATTAATATCTCGAAATCCAAAGAAAAGAAAATTGAAGGTGCTTATTTTAAGGAAGATTTACGGCGAGTCCAAATTGCCGAAATTGGGAATGTGGTTTATGCTTCTCAAGTTTTGGATTTGTATAGTAAAAGCTTTGAAAAACACCTGAATGTGGAAGCGGTGCGTAATAGTCACGCGAAAGTGGTGATTGATTATGTTTATGCTGTCTCTGGGGCGATTTTACCTCGCTTGTTGGCGAAGTTTGGTTGCGATGCGGTGGTGCTGAATGCCAGTTTGAATCAAACGGCAGTTTCTAATGAGGAACGAGAAACTTTACTTTATCAGTTGGGGCAGGTGGTGGAAGCTCTCAAAGCTAATATGGGAGTGCAAGTTTCAGCAAATGGCGAGCAACTGATTTTGGTTGATGAGTCTGGTTTATCGATTCGGGGCGAACAGTTGACGGCGCTGATGGTCAATATGATGATGACGGCACATCCTCGCAGTACTGTAGTTGTCCCCGTTCATGCTTCTAGTGCGGTGGAACAAATTGCGCGACGACATGATGGGAGAGTGATTCGCACTAAGGCAACGCCGACGGCATTGATGGAGGCATCTCAGGAAAATATTAATGTAGTTTTGGGGGGAAGTGGGGAGAGTGGTTTCATTTTTCCCAGGTTACATCCTGGTTTTGATGGAATGTTCTGTATTGCTAAACTGATTGAGATGCTGACAGTGCAAGAGCGATCGCTGGCTCAAATTCGCGCGGAACTTCCTCGTATTTGCCATAAATCTTACACGATGCGCTGTCCTTGGACTGTTAAAGGAGCTTTGATGCGCTATCTGGTGGAAACTCATCCTACTGATAATTTGGAATTGATTGATGGTGTGAAGATTGTTAATCCTCAAAATGATAATTGGATTTTAGTTCTTCCTGATGCTGGTGAATCTTTGGTTCATATTTTTGCTAATAGTGAGGATCGCGAGTGGGTTGATAGTGCAATTCAAGAATATCGCTATCGGGTTCAGGAGTTTATCGAACAAGAAGAAGGTATCGAAACTATTGGTATCTAAACCTGATTCGCTCTTCACTACACAGTTTAGTCTTTTTGTCAAGAAAATTGCTGACTTTTTCAGGTTAAGCGACCTGATAGTACAATAGTTCTAAATAGGAAAAGAAGATAGATCGATGAATAGTTGCATTTTAATGGTCAAAATCGTTGAAAACCCCCAACTGCGGACAACACAGGACGAGAAAACTGTAGCTGATATGTGGGTGGAGTTTGAGAACGGAAAACCAGAGGAGCCACCAGCGAGAATTAGAGTAGTGGGTTGGGGAAATACCGCCGCCGAAATCCAAGCAAATTATCAAACAGGCGATCGCGCGATCGTTGTTGGTCGTTTGAAAATGAATGTTTTTGAACGAGAAGGAACGAAAGAAAAAAGAGCGGAGTTGATTGCTTCGCGGCTACATAAGCTTGACGGGACAATTCCCACGACAATTACAACTACGACAACTGCGACTAGCGCTTCTCCCTCAATTTCATCCCGTCCCAACAATGTCGTCAATCTGGATACGAAAAAGAAATCTCCCGAACCAGATTATCTCGACTATGAGGAAGCTGATTCAGGAACGAATCCCTCTACTCCAGTCTCGGAACCAGCATTGTCTCAAGCAAAAATTGCTCCTACACCAGTCCCCGATGAAGATTTAGACGAAATCCCTTTCTAGGTTAATTCTCGCCAATTATCCAATTAACTATTGCTACGGGAAACTCACCAATCTCGCTATTTCTCGCTGAGTTGGTGAGTTTGATTTTACTTCGGTAGCAACAACATCTCCAAGTCTTTTCAATCTTCGTCTTGGTGCAAACTTAACTCGAACTTTTCCTTTTCCTGCTCAAATTTCTCCTTTTCCAGTTTGAGATTTTCTTCTAACTGCTGAATTTGTTCTTGACGAGTTTCTATTTCCAAATTCCGGCGAGTCAATTCTTGACTTTGTTGAGTCAAATCTTGTCGCCATTGTTCTACTCTTGCTTCTTCTTGTTCGAGAAATTCAGGTGTCAGTAGTTCTCTACTGAGATACTTTTGTACTAACCCAACCAACCAATCTTTAGCTTCTTTAACGCTGATAATTTCGCGATCGCCACTCATTTCTACCAGCACCAACAAACCTTCATGCTGAAAATATTCCTTCGCCAGAGAAACTGTATCGGCTGAAGCAATGGGAATAGCGAGTTTTTCGATAGCAATTGGCGATTGAAAACCTTCTGCTGCGCCTATTTCCCAAAGATTTTCTGCTTCTTTACGGTAGGCAAGCAATTCTAATTCCATTGTGCCGGAAGTGGGATTTTTTTGCACTTGGGCTAGGTGTAACATTACTCGCGATCCAAGAGTGACTTTACTGTAAACGCTGAAGGCGCTCTTCTAAGATATCCGCTTGTTTTTCGGCTTCTGCCAGAGCATCTCTGGCACCTTGTACCACTTCGGCAGGGGCTTTCTGGACAAAACCCTGATTGGACAGACGAGCGGTTAAGGATTGAATTTCGGCTCGTACTTTGCCCAAGTTTTTGTCTAGCTTGGCACGCAAAGATTCTAAATCAACGATACCAGAAAGAGGAATCAATACTTGTACTGTTCCGATAACTGAGGCGATCGCTTGAGATGGTTCTGCGGCTAAACTGGGCGTAATTGTCAGTTTTTCTACTTTACCCAACTCTTTAATATACTCCTGACCTTGCTCTAAAATTTCTCGTTCTTGGAGACTTTCGCTTTGTAAAATGGCTGATACTTTAACTCCTGGCTTAATATCGGCTTCGGCGCGCAAGTTACGAATAGTGCGAATTGTCCCAATTAATAACTCGAATTGTGACTCTAATTCAGTATCGATTAAGACTGATTTCTCAGCCTTAGCGGTTTGAGGAACGGCTGTTAGTGAGGTAACTTTTGCCTCTTCTCTAGTTGGTAAGGAAACTGATAGCTGCTGCTCCTTATTATCTACTGCTTGCTCGATCCAGGAATTAATTTTTGCTTTTAATTCACGACGAGTATTGGGGCGTAGTAAATAGCGATAAGTAAACCACAGTAAGTATCCCATTCCGATCGCGTCGAAGGTATATTCGACAAAAGGAACGCTATTAATCGCATCCAAGGCTGCACCGATCGCTTTGAAGGAAACTAAGCTAATAAACAGTAAGAGAAAAACTAAGATCGGTAGTTTATAGCTCACGTAAAACTCTCGCAAATACTTTGGTGGTTCCGATAAAACCCGAACGGTGGTATCTTTGATTTTCTCCAGAATTACTTGAGTTTCGTGGAAATCGCCGGAAACTACGACAGTATCTTTTGGCTTAGTTGAGCGAGTGGAGAATCTGTCCTTGGTTTCCGGGTAAGCTTGTAAAGCGAGAAACTGGTCAGATTTTTGCACGAGCATCTGCCAAATTTCCTCGGTGATGTGCGGCATAAAAGGATGGAGCAGTTTCAGGATACCATCAAGTAGGTAGGCGAGGTTTTGTTGAGCGACTAAACGGGATTGGGAACTGGAATCATCCCAGAGACGGGATTTAACTAGTTCGATATACCAGTCGCAGAAATCGCCCCAAATAAACTCATATAGCCCTTTGGCTGCTTCTCCTAAGCCGTATTCGTCCAGGTGGGCTCTGGTTTGTTGAGTTACTCGCTCAAATTTGGACAAAATCCAGCGATCGCTCATTTCCAGGTCGCTATAGTTAGCTTTTCCTAGTTGTTCTGGCGTTTTCCCATCCAGATTCAGCATCACGAATCTGGCTGCATTCCAGAGTTTGTTCGCGAAGTTGCGGGATGCTTCGACTGAAACTGACTCGTCTCGATCGCGATCGTATTGTAAGCTTATGTCTTGACCTGCTCCGGCTACTTCTTTAATTAAGGTGTAACGCAAAGCATCTGCACCGTATTTTTCGATTAATTGCAGGGGATTGATGCCATTTCCTGCCGATTTCGACATTTTTTTCCCGTTTTCATCCCTAACCAAACCGTGGATGTAAACGTCTTGGAAGGGCATTTGCTCGGTAAAATGTCCTGCCATCATCGTCATTCGGGCTACCCAAAAGAAGATGATGTCAAAGCCTGTCACCATTGTACTATTTGGGTAGTAGGCTGCTAAATCGGCTGTTTGTTGGGGCCAACCCATTGTCGAAAAGGGCCACAGTCCGGAAGAAAACCAGGTATCTAACACATCTGGGTCTTGTTGCAGCTTGACATTTTCCCCAAATTGTGCTATTGCCTTTTCTTGGGCTTCGGCTTGGTTATGGGCGACGATGAAGGGGGTATCGTCGGTAATTTCGCCATTGGTTTCGCTAACAGCGTACCAAGCGGGAATTTGGTGTCCCCACCACAATTGGCGGGAGATACACCAATCGTTGAGTTTGACCAACCAGTCGCGGTAAACCTTTTTCCAGCGTTCCGGGACGAAGTAGGGCGAGTTTTGTTGGTCGAGGTGTTGTAAAGCTTTTTGGGCGAGAGGTTCAATTTTGACGAACCATTGAGTGGAAAGTAGCGGTTCTACGGGAACTTTACCGCGATCGCTGTAGGGAACGCTATGGCGATAGTCTTCGATTTTGACTAAAAATCCCTCATTTTCCAGGCGTTTGACCACATTTTCGCGGGCGACGAAACGGTCTTGTCCGGCGAAATCTCCTGCATTTTCATTCAAACTGCCGTCTTTATTCAGAATATTAATTGACGGTAAGTTATGACGCTGACCCATTATAAAGTCATTGGGGTCGTGGGCGGGAGTAATTTTCACGCAACCCGTACCGAATTCAGGATCGACCAATTCATCAGCAATAATCGGAATTTCCCGATTCATAATTGGTAGGGCGATCGTTTTGCCGATGAATTGTTGGTAGCGATCGTCGTTAGGGTTAACTGCCACTCCAGTATCGCCTAACATTGTTTCTGGGCGAGTCGTCGCCACTTCCAGATGACCGCTACCGTCACTAAGAGGATAGCGGAAGTACCACAAGTGTCCGTCAACCTCCTCCATTTCCACTTCTAAATCCGAGACGGCTGACTGAGTACCGGGACACCAGTTAACTAAGTAATTACCGCGATAAATTAAACCTTCTTCATAAAGCTGGACAAAAGCTGTTGCTACTGCTTCCGATAAACCTTCATCCAAAGTAAAACGTTGCCGGGACCAATCTGCCGAAAGCCCCAGACGCTGAAGTTGATTGTAAATGCGATCGCCAGATTCTTCTCGTTGCTGCCAAGCCCTGGCTAAAAATTCTTCTCGACCTAAATCGTCACGATTTATACCTTCTTCGCGTAATTGTTTGTCAATCAACGCTTGGACGGCAATACTAGCGTGGTCAGTTCCCGGTAAACAAAGTGTATTCTTACCCAGCATCCGGTGATAGCGAACTAATACATCAATCAGAGACGTATTAAAAGCGTGTCCCATGTGTAAGCTACCCGTCACATTCGGCGGCGGAATCACAATACTGTAGGTTTCGCCACCTGCTTCGGGATTAGCTTGAAACACCTGATTTTCTGCCCAGATTTGTTGCCATTTGGCTTCTGTGGTTCTGGGTTCGTACTGGGTTGGCAAGGAAGTTGATGCGGTCATGAGCGAGGCATATATGTTTTATCTAAGATTGTGC
This sequence comes from Oscillatoria salina IIICB1, assembly GCF_020144665.1. Classification (NCBI taxonomy): domain Bacteria; kingdom Bacillati; phylum Cyanobacteriota; class Cyanophyceae; order Oscillatoriales; family Oscillatoriaceae; genus Oscillatoria; species Oscillatoria salina. Next base: position 8,938 of record NZ_JAAHBQ010000062.1, read on the forward strand.
CATACTAGACGATGAGCGCAAAACTAACTAAAGAACGCGAGATCGATTTGAAGGTGCTGGCGCTACTACTACGATCGCTGGTATTGACAAGCTAGTCAAACAAGTAAGGGTGCAGAAAACTTAGATTATAAGTTATTTTCACATCCCCTTAACTATCCAGCAATGATTTTGTTTAACCGGGAAATTTATTAATCTATCTGAAGTAAGAGAAAAATCAAAATCTTTTCTCAGGATAAGTTATAGTTTGTTAGCGTGGAAATTATCTCGTAATTTACTAGTAATGCTAGCTCTTGTTGCCGCTCTTTTTGGGTTAGCTAGCCGATCTTCAACTAAAAGCAATATTTTTTTAACTGACCCAAACTAGGAAATATTAAATATTATAAAACGTTTTTTGATTTCTTGGCTAAATTATTGTAGCCAAATTGACTCAGAGACTCAATTATCAACTCGAATGCGAAAAAGGTAATTTTGCCATGAAGTGTGTTCCCCTTGGTTTGCGGATTTTATCGTTATTAGCGTCTCTTTCCGGAATAATTCCAGTTTGGGCTAGTGTTTTAATTGCTCGGCAGGCGATCGCGCAATCGATTATACCAGCACAAGATGGTACTGGCACAACAATTATTATCGAGGGCAATGAGTATAAAATTGATGGGGGAACTCTTTCTGGTGATGGGGCGAATCTTTTCCACAGTTTAGAAAAGTTGGGACTCAATCGCAACGAAATCGCTAATTTTCTCTCTCAACCGGAAATTCGCAACATTCTCACTCGCGTCGTTGGTGGCGACCCCTCGATTATTAATGGTTTAATCGAAGTTACTGGTGGGAATTCTCATCTCTACATTATGAACCCCGCCGGAATTGTTTTTGGCGCAAATGCGAGTCTCAATGTTCCCGGTGACTTTTTCGCGACTACTGCTACGGGGATTGGTTTTGGCGAGGGTCAGTGGTTTAATGCTTTTGGTGACAATGACTATCAGGCTTTAGTTGGTAATCCTAGTCAATTCGCTTTTGACTTAGCACAACCTGGCGTAATTGTCAATAGTGCCGACATAAAACTTCATGCTGGGCGAAATTTAACTTTACTTGGCGGCAGTGTCATTAACACCGGGACAATTCACGCTCCTGGAGGAGATATTACCATTGCCGCCGTCCCCGGAACCAATTTAGTCAGAATTTCTCAGCAAGGACAACTCTTAAGTTTAGAAGTCGAATTGCCGCGAACCCCCCAAGGACAAATAGAATCAATTAACGTACTCGACTTACCAGCTTTATTAACCGGGGCTGCGGAAGCTGGAGTAGCCACAGGATTAAACGTTACGCCCCAAGGCGAAGTACAATTAGCCAATTCTGGACAAATTATACCAACAAATCCAGGGGTGGCTGTAGTTTCCGGCACATTAGACGCAAGTAACAATACACTTTTACCTCACATATCAGAAATAAACGTCTTTGGTGAAATCGTCGGCTTAATTGATGCAAAAATTAACGCTTCCGGGACTAACGGCGGTGGTACAGTACGCATTGGCGGTGATTTTCAAGGCTTAGGAACAGTCCCCAACGCCCAGCATACCTTTGTTGGTAGCGACGTGACAATTAACGCCGATGCTTTACAAAATGGTAGCGGTGGCAGAGTAATAATTTGGGCAGATGATACTACTGCATTTTATGGTAGCATTACCGCCCGTGGCATGGGTATTTCTGGTAACGGTGGCTTTGTCGAAGTATCAGGTAAAGAAAACCTAATTTTTAATGGTAGCGTTGACCTTAGTGCAGCTAACGGTAACTTCGGTACTTTATTATTAGACCCAGAAAATATTCTTATCGATGACGACGCTGGAGAAACAGCCGGAGTTGCAGCCGCACTACCAGATATTTTAGCAGAAGATTTTGACGGCACAAATATCACAATTTCCGCAGCAACATTAGAAGGACTTGCTGCGACGGCTGAAGTAATTCTCGAAGCTACAAATAATATTACTATTGGCGATTTAGCAGATAACGCACTTACATTTGCTAACGGTCCCGGTGGCGATATTACCTTTACCGCAGATGCCGATAACGATGGTATTGGTAACTTTACCATGAGTCTTGACGACACCATCTTCGCCCAATCGAGAAACATTAATATTTCCGCAGGTGGAGATATTACTGTTAGTACAATAGATACCAGTGTTAGCGCTGCAAATGCTGGTTCAATCCAAATAATTAGTCAAAACGGTAACATTTCTATAGGCGATTTGTCAACTAACTCCAATGGCGTTCAAGACGCTGGAGATATTACTCTTACAGTTCAAAACGGTACAGGAAATATCAACATTAGAGGATTTTCTAATCTTAACTCTAGCTCAAATGCTGGCAATGGCGGCGACATTAACTTTACCACTGAGAGTGGCAACATTATCACCGGAAATTCAGTCACCCTAAATTCTAGTTCGGATAATGGAGACGGAGGAAATATCAGTTTCCGGGTAAACAATGGAACTGGTTCGATAGATTTAAGTGGTGGAGATTTTGCGATATCTACAACTCTTGATACAAGTTCTACTAATGTTAATAACGAAGCGGGAGATGTTGTCTTAAGTGCGCCGACTGAGGTTACTTTCGGTAATATTACGGCTACAGGTATAGATAATAGTGGTAATGTTACTATTACAAGTAATGAAATTACTCCTGTTGGCACTCTAGGAATAGTTCAAGGTAGTGGTGAACTTACTTTAGAACCCTTTACTCCAGGTCAAAATGTCCAAATAGGAGGTATAGTAGACCCAGGTACAGATACTTTAGCCTTAACTGAAGATAAATTAGCCGCTTTTGATTTAACTAGCTTTGATTCTCTAACTCTTGGTGGGGATAATAGCGGCGAAACTACAATTGCAGGTGACATTACTTTTGGCAATATAACTTTAAATATAACAGCCCCTGATAGTTCAATTGATGTTGACGGGCAAATTACCGGAATAGGCTTGACATCAGTTACTCTTGATGCAGGACAAATTTTCCTGAATAATAATATTCTTACTCAAGGTCAAGATATTAGTTTAGAAACTGGAGAAGTTACTCTCGGTGCAGATGTAGAAATTAGTACCGGAACCAGCTTTAATCTGGGCAATATTACGATTGAGAATAATATCAATGGCAATTTTGACTTAACTTTAGAAACTGGAGAAAGCATTGATATTCAAGGCAATATAGGTTCTGCTGACGAACCTATAGGAGATCTTTTGGTCAATAACTTTGGTGTCTTTCAAGATGAAGATTTAATTGATGGAGAGACTGTCTTTGGTGGCGATATTTTTGCGGAAAGTGTAGAGACAGATGGCGGTGGTTCGACACAAATAAATGGTAATGTAACTACTACTACTGATGATGGTCAAACTTATGGCGATGACTTAATTTTAATTGGCGATGTGACGCTAACTGGAGACGAAATTGACTTTTCTGGAACGGTTTCTGGAGAGGGAAATTTAACTCTCCAACCATTTACCACTACAGCAGATATTATCCTCGGTGATGCTAGTGTAGAACCAGAGGATAATCCAGGTGTTTTAGATTTAATTCAAGATGACTTGGATGCGCTCGAAAATGGTTTCAATTCGATTACAATTGGTGGCGAGAATAGTAGTGGTGAGATTAGTTTAGCAGATAATGACGATCAGCCGCCGACTATAGTTACTTTTCAAGACCCGATTTTGCTAAGGTCCCCAGAAGGTGCGGGTACAATTGATACTACTAATGGAACGATTATCGGCGCAGATGATGCCACAATTGAATTATTAGCTAATCAAGATGTGACGACGGCTGACATTGAAAATTTCGGTCGCGATATTACTATTACTAGCACTTTTGGAGATATTAATACAACCCCAGGAACTCTCAATACTAGCAATGACGTTGAACAAGCGGGAAATATTAGCTTAACTGCGAATGATGGTAATATTTTTACTGGTGACTTGCTGACTAATTTTGCTGGTGAAGAAAATGTAGGTAATGCGGGGAATATTACTTTATTTGCGGGTGGTGAAATTGACACGACAGTAGGTGAAGTTAATGCAAGTTCCACTGATGGTAATGGTGGGATAATTAGCTTTACTACTAATACAGGTAATCTTACGACGGGAAATTTAACTTCTGAGTCGCAGACTGACGGTATAGGTGGAGATATTAGTCTGAGTGTAACTGACGGTGCTGGTAATATTAATACCACAGGCGGAGAGTTGCGATCGCTCTCGGAAACGGGTACGGGTGGTGATGTTTCTTTAGCTACTCAAACTGGTAATATCCAAACTGGGGCTATTTCTTCTGGTTTCACTAGCAATGGGATTGGTGGAGACGTTACGATTACTACTCAAGGTGGGGATATTATTACTAATGATAGGATTTCTGCTGATACTGATGAAGGTGGTTCGACTGCGGGTAATATAAGTTTAAGAGTAGAAGCTGGTTTGGGAAGCATTGACACTCGCGGGGGATTTTTAGATGCTAGTTCTGCTTCTAGTGATGGTGGTAATGTCGAAGTATCGACTACGGGTGGTAATATTTTTACTGGCGTAATTTTGTCTAACTCTTTTGCTGATGGGGATGCAGGAGATGTTACTCTTAATGTTGAGAATACTGTCGGTGAGATTAATACTACCGCAGGACAAATTAATGCAAGTTCCATTGGTAATGGTGGCAATATTACTGTTACTACCAACGGTGGTAATATTACCACTGGTGACTTATTTGCGAATTCCTCTGGTAACGGTGATGGAGGAGATGTTACTGTTACGATTGACGGAGTTACGGGAACTATTGATACTACCGGGATTACCGGAAGTAGTTTAAATTCTAGCTCAGTTGGTGGTAATGCTGGCGATGTGGAATTAAGCGCCCCCGATTTAGTAATTTTTGATGAGATAATTGCTACTGGTGCGGGAACTACAGGCAATATTACCATTACTAGCGATGGTATCGATCGCGACGGACTTCGCACTTTATCTGGCAATGGTATCTTGACATTACAACCGTTTAATGATATTCAAAATATAATTCTCGGTGGTACAGACGATACAGGTGAGAATAGCTTAGATTTAACACAAACCGAACTAGACGCGATCGCCGATAACTTTACAGAAGTAATTTTTGGGGCGGAAAATGGTACTGGTGCGATCGCGATCGGAACCGCAGGTATAGTAGACTTTAGTGACACTACTTTCGACGTAACTATTCGCGGAGGAAACTTAAGCTTCACAAACGGAATTATCCTCGGCGATAATACTACTTTAACTCTACAAACAGGTACAGTTACTAGCGCCGCTACGGGTACAGATATTATCATCGGCGGAGATGGTATTCTAGATTTGAATGTTTCTGGTTCGGTAGGTACAGAAGCAAATCCTCTAGAAACAGCTATAAGTCAGTTTATCGTTACTAATGTAACTGGAGACTTATATCTGAGAAATGCAACAGCCTTAGATTTGGGTAACTTTAACGTTGCTGGTAATCTGGGAATTAGTACCCTCGACGGGAATATTACCGACAGTGGTTTAATAACTGTTGGTGGTGAGAGTAGCTTTACCACTTTTGGTGAGAATGACGACATTATCTTAGATCAGTTAGATGTCGCTGGTACGATTAGTTTAAATACCAATGGTATTCAGGGAAATGCGACATTAAATAGTCTTGATGCAGTTAGTTTAGCAACTTCTAACGTCGGTGGAAGTTTGAATGTCACTGCTGGTGAGGGAATTACCGCAGTTGGGGAGATAAATGTCGGTAACGATCTCGATCTTACTGCGGCTGGTGACATTTCCGATAGCGAAACTGGTAGTTTCACCGTCTTAGGAAATACAACTCTCGACGCAGGTAATTTTGACATCACCCTGGATAACGCTAACAACGATTTCAATACGGTTTCCGTCGTTAATGGGGGAAATGTCATCCTCAATGACATCAGTAATATAGATTTAGGTACATCTAATCTTACCGGGACATTTGACGTAACGGCTGCTTCAATTACGAATAGCGGTATTTTAACAGTTGGTGGTAACGCTAACTTTACCACTACAGGTGAAGGCTTAGGTACTGTCAACTTTAATAATACTGGTGTGACTGTCTTAGGCGATAGTCTTATCGGTGGTGACTTTAACCTTAACTCCCAAGGAGATATTTCTCAAACCGACACCAGTGCAGTACAAGTTGCCGGAACTATTAATATAGATACTCAAGGTACAATTACCTTGGAAAATCCTGAGAATATTTTATTCGGTTTACCCTTACCCGACGCAGAAGGAGATGTTGTCATCACGAATATTGGTGAGGTGACGCTACCAGAATTAGATGTACCACGAAATCTGATCGTTAATAGTTTGGCATCAGGAGAGGGATTTGAACAAGTCTTTACAGGAGAGGCGATCGCGTTAAATAATTCAGGTAACTCGTTTGGTGGTACAGTTACGTTTAATACGGCTAATTCTGGTTTAACTACAATTGAAGGTACGCCAGGTATTAACCAAAGTGGTACTGTTAGTGTCGGTGGAATTTCAACTCTGAATGCGACTACCCAAGGAGATATTAATCTCCCCGACGCTAACAACCAATTTACCAATTTAATTATCACGGGACAGGATGTCACGATTGTCGATAATAATCCTCTAATTCTCGATACGGCAAATATTTCTGGTAATCTCAATGTAACTGCAAATGGTGTCATTAGCGATAGCGGTATTCTCAGCGTTGCGGGAATTACAACTTTAAATGCGAATAATAATGATATTACCCTGGATAACAATCATGAGTTGAACATTCTTTCTGTGGTTAGTGGGGGAAATGTCCTAGTTAATGATATAAACGATCTTCAAATCTCAGATGCGACAACTACGGATGACTTTGTAGTTACTGCTGGTGGTGGAATTACCGCTACAGGTATTCTGAATATCGGTGGAAATCTGAATTTAACTGCAAATGGGGTAATTGATGACGTTGCTACGGGAATTTTAACAGTATTAGGGAATAGTATCCTCGATGCTGGTAACTTTGACATTACTCTCGATAACGCTAACGACTTCAATATTGTTTCCGTGGTTAGCGGTGAGAATGTTACCTTGAATGACATCGATGAGATTAATCTTGGTACGTCAAATATTTCTGGGACATTTGACGTAACTGCTGGTACGATCGCTAGCAGTGGAATTTTGACTGTTTTCGGTGATGCGAGTTTTACGACGACAACTACAGGTTTCGGTAATGTCTCGTTTACCAATAGCGGAGAAACAGTTTTAGGTGATAGTCTCATTGCTGGTAACTTTAACCTCGACTCCGAAGGAAACATTTCCCAAACCAATGACACAGAAGTCAAAGTTGCAAATACTGTCGCGATTAATACTCCTGGTACAGTAATTTTAGATAATGCTGGTAATCTTCTTCCAGTGCTGATTTTACCCAACGGTGATGTAATTATTACCGGAGTTGGTACTGTTGAACTAAGCGAACAAACTGTCAGTGGTAATTTAACTGTCAATAGTCTTGGAGAAGGAGAAGCATTTACAGAAGTATTTACAGGAGACGCGATCGCGCTAGATAATGCAAATAATTTCTTTGGTGGTACAGTTAGTTTAAATACGGCTAATCCTGGTTTAGCTGATATCCAAGCTACTCCTGGAATTATCCAAAATGGTACGCAAACTGTAGCGGGAAATACAATTCTCAATGCTACTGACCAAGGTAATATTACTCTCAACGATACTGCGAATGACTTTGGTAACAATCTCCAAGTTATCGGAAATGATGTTGCAATTATCGACAATTCTGCAACCAACTTAGAAACTTCGACGGTTAGCGGTAGCTTTTCGCTGACATCTAGTGGAGATATTACTCAAAGCGGTGTTTTGACAACCGGGGGTGAAACAATTTTTGCTGCTGGTAATAATAATATTCTTCTTACTAACCCAGATAACTTGTTGGGGAGATTACAACTGACGGGAAATGATGTGGTTGTCTTGGAAAATGATACGGTTGATTTGGGTGAGTTGAATGTCGCGGGGAATTTGCTAGTCAGCGCGACAACGGGAAATATTACCGACAGTGGTACAGTTAATGTAGGCGGAAATGCAAGTTTTACGACGCAAGCGACAAACGCAGATATTATTTTAGACTCGTTAAATTCTAGCGGGAGTGTTAGTTTAAATACCACGGGAAGTGAGGGAAATGCGGAAATTATTGCAACTCAAATTAATTTGGGGACAGCCAATATTGGTGGTAATTTAGATGTCACTGCTACCGGAGGAGAAATATCGACAAGCGGTGCAATTAATGCGGGATTTGATGTTAATTTTACCGCAAATAATCTCGCACTTGCTGACTCAATTAGCGGTAGCGGGAACTTGACATTACAACCATTAAATGCTACAGATAATTTTGATTTAAGTAACGCCAGATTAAACTTAATTGCAGATGGTTTTGCAGCGATTACAATTGGACGTAGCGATGGTAGTGGTTTAATTAATCTTGGTAGTGTTAATTTTTCCGATCCAGTAACAATTCAATCGCCTTTTGGTAGCATTATTGTTGAGGGAATTACGGCTACAGATAACGCTTCAATTGCTTTAATTGGTGCGACAAACCTCAATGGTAATCTTACTACTAATAACCAAAATATTACGATCGATGGTAATGTGGTTTTAGGTGATTCTCTGACTCTCGATACAGGTAGCGGTGCTGGTGCGATCGCCATTCAAGGTACAATCGATGGTAACTCGAACTTGAATTTAACTGCCGGAGCGGGCAATATTACCGTTACAGGTGCAGTAGGTAGCAATCAAACATTAGGGGATTTAACTGCGACGAGCAGTGGTTTAATTAGCTTTGAGAGTGCGATTAACGCTGATAGTCTCACAATTGCTGGTGGTGGTAGCAGTTTCCTTGCCGGTGATGTTGTTACCACAAACGAGCAGAATTACAACAATTCTTTAATAATTGGTAACAATTTAAACCTGACGACGAGTAATAGCAATATCAACTTTGGTAGTACAGTTGACGGAGCGAACGACCTAACCTTAAATCCAGGTACAGGAAACGTTAACTTCGCCGCCGCAGTCGGTGAAAACACTCGTCTGGGCAACTTAGTCATTACCAGCGCCAATAATATCACAGCAGAGGATCTCGCCGCTAGTAGCGTCACTGCCACAGCTAGCGGTGAAATAACCGTTAGTGGAACAATTGATACTCAGGGAGGAGAAGGAGACGGGGGAGAAGTAAACTTACAGACACAGGGAAATTTAACTACTGCCGATATCGATACCAGTAGCAGCAACGGCAGAGGTGGTAATATCACCTTAATCAGTGAAGATGGTATAGTTTCCACAGGTAATCTCACCAGTTTTGGTAACAGTGGCGGTGACTTATTTATCGATGCTCAAATTGCGATTAGTACGGAGATCGTCGATACTAGCGGTAGCGTCGGCGATGGTGGTAACGTTACCCTAGACCCCATCGAAGATATCGAAGTAAACTACATCAACGCTGAAGGTGGTAGCGAAGGTAGCGGCGGTAATGTAGACATTACTGTGGGAAGATATTTCCGCAGTCAAGATACATTTACAAATCGTAACGGTATCGAAGCCAGTATTTCCACAGCCGGGGGAAACGGTAACGGTGCGATTACAATTCGTCATGGTGGCAACGGCGAAATACCTTTTATTGTCGGCGATGCGAGTGTTAATGGTACAGTAGGGGCGATTACTAGCGGCGAAGTAACGGTGAGTCCCGAATCGTTTCTCTTTACGGAAATAAGGGGTAATGTAGGGATTATAAGTGTAGATGCGCCACCCACGGAAACACCCACAGAAACACCCACAGAAACACCCACAGAAACACCCACAGAAACACCAACCGAAGAGGTAGAATCAGGAGTTAATCCTGTCAACCTAATCGAAAACGAAGAAGAAGAATTTCAGATTGCCGATACTCCTCCAGTTGTAGAATTAGATGTGCGGATAGCTCAAATCGAGGAAGTATTTACCAACGCCTACCAAGAATATCTAGGGTTAGCACCAGTACCTGTAATCAGTTTATCAGAAGAGAAAAGTATCCTCAGCGCGATCGAACGAGATACAGGGATTAAACCTGCACTGATTTACGTAGTTTTTGTCCCGCAAAGTGTAGAATCAGTGGGTGGTAGTGTTGAGAAAAATCTGACGATTGTTTCACCGCAACCTAGCGACATATTAGAGTTAGTAGTAGTGACGGCGAAAGGAGAACCAATTCGACGCAGGATCGAAGGTGCAACGAGAGCAAAAGTAATGCAAGCGGCTGGAGAATTCCGGCGGAATGTAACGAATGTACGTCGTCCAGATGCTTATTTAGCTTCAGCAAAACAATTGTATCAGTGGTTAGTAACGCCGATCGAGCAAGAATTACAAACCAGAGAAGTAGGTAATTTAGCTTATCTGATGGATGCTGGCTTGCGATCGTTACCCATTGCCGCCCTTCACGATGGTAATCAGTTTATCATCGAAAAATACAGTGTGGGAATTATGCCGAGTTTATCTCTTACCGATACTCGCTACGTGGATGTCCGCAATAGCGAAGTATTAGCAATGGGTGCATCGCTATTCCCCGATCAAAATCCCCTTCCCGCAGTACCAGTAGAAATCAAGGTAATTGCCGATCGCCTGTGGAAAGGAAGTACTTACCTAAATGAAGAGTTTACCATAGAAAATCTCAAACAAGCGCGATCGTCAACGCCTTATGGAATCGTTCATCTAGCTACTCACGGGGAATTTAAACCAGGTAAACCAAGTAACTCTTACATCCAGTTTTGGAATACGAAGCTAACACTCGATCAACTGCGGGAACTAAACTTACATAATCCCCAAGTAGAGTTAGTCGTACTTTCCGCTTGTCGTACCGCTTTAGGAGACGAGGAAGCCGAATTAGGATTTACCGGATTAGCAGTCCAAGCCGGAGCAAAATCAGCGATCGGTAGTTTGTGGTATGTTAGCGATGAAGGTACGCTTTCGTTGATGACTGGTTTCTACGAAAATCTCAAAACAAAACCGATCAAAGCTGAAGGAATGCGACAAGCGCAATTAGCGATGCAGCAAGGAGAGATTCGCATTGAAGGAGGTAAATTAATTGTCCCCGGTGGTGTGGTAGATTTACCACCAGAATTAGAGGGGTTATCCGATCGCACTTTGGACCATCCTTACTATTGGAGTGGATTTACTTTAATTGGTAATCCTTGGTGATGGGGTTCAGTTACCAGTCAACAGCGAGCAGTTTATTCGCTAATTGCTTGTTGTCTCCAATCTCTACTGATAACTGATAACTAGTCACGATCCTAAATCCTCCCTCCCTGTGGCTGCATAATCACAGCACGATAGGGAACTACACCATCTTCTTCTGAGTTTAAGCAACGGGCTACACCCCAAGAAACATCTAAACTGCGAGGTGGGATATAAGGACCGCGATCGTTAATTCGCACGATCGCACTTTCTTGATTATTGAGATTAGTTACTTTCAGATAAGTATCAAAGGGTAAACTACGATGAGCCGCCGTTAACGCATTTTGGTCGAAAGTTTCGCCATTTGCTGTCAAACGACCGTGAAATTGGGGTCCGTACCAAGAAGCTAAACCTTCCAACTTGTCGGCAGTTTCTACTAAATCGTACATCAAGCGTTGCGCTTCTGCTAGTTTTAAGGGTTCACTTTCCAGGGCTATGCGTAACCTGTTAATCCATTTAATTGTAATTAATTCGCGCTGATAGGGTGGTTCGGGAGAAACCATTTCGTCAACGACAAATAATAATTCTTCGCCAAATTTTGCGGCTGGTTCTCCTTCCGCGATCGCTGGTTTAATCTCTTCACCAACAATATTTCTTTCAGCTAAGAAATCTGCCAAACTATTCGCAAACATATCTGCTTGGAGTTTGTCGCTAAATTCAGCAACTAAATTTCCTTTTACCCAAACTTCCCACTCTTGTTTTACTTGAGATTGTTGATTGGCGAGCGAATTTTGTTTGGATGGAGAAAGCCATCGTTTTTTAGGTTTTTGTGGTGAATTTGCTCTTCTTACCATTACCACAGTTGAAGGAGTTTCTTGAAGTTGCGGTTTTTTTGACCACGGAAATAAATTGCGGATTGCTTGGATGATTTTTTGCGAAAAATTTAGCTGAGAAGGCTTGTTTTCCGATGCTTTTGAGGATGAAACTACATAACGCTGAGATTCAGGGGGTAGGGGTGTTGGTTTCGTCTGCGGCTGAGAAACTAACCTACAGAAGCTAGTTTCTGGGGTGGGAATTTCGCTTTTAACTGCGGGTTTGGAGGTTATCTCTGCTTTCGCTTGTAGGTGCGAGGGAAAATAGGAAGGTGTAGCCGCGATCGCACTACTGAACGATAATGTTAGTGGCAGCAAAGGACTACCAACAGCAAAAAAAACTCTGGGGAACTGTCCGCCAGAGAAATTATCAGACAATGTTGGTAATATTTGACTTTTATTCTCTAAAAAGTTTGTCCAAGCAGTAAAATAAGCATTTTTTAGTCTTGACATAACGCTTAATCTTTGGTATGCAACACGCTCCTACTGGTAAACGTAGTATAGTATACAAAACTTTAGCTTGAAAAAATCAATCTTAGGAGCGATCCCAAATTTTTGCTTAAATTTTACCAAAATCGGTTCGTAATTGCGCTTTAGCCATAAATTTACCATTTTTAAGTTACAAAAATGACTAGTTTAACCTTTTATATTGTTGATGTTTTTGCTCAAAAAAAATATACGGGTAATCAGTTAGCAGTTTTCGTCGATGCTGAGAAAATTAGTGACGAGGAAATGCAAAAAATTGCTCAAGAAATCAATTATTCAGAAACTACTTTTATCTTAAGCAAACAACTTCAAAATAATGGTTATAATGTGCGAATTTTTACACCCCAAAAAGAACTACCTTTTGCGGGACATCCAACTTTGGGAACCGCATATATTTTACAAACTAAAATAGCTGAAAATTCACCTATAAAAGTTAATTTAAATTTAAAAGTGGGACAAATACCTGTTACTTTTCAGTCAGAATTTGTCTGGATGCGGCAAAACTCACCGACATTTAATAATTGCTTTGAAATTAATCCAGTTGCAGCCGCTTTAAATCTCAAACCAGATGACATTGATTCCCGCTTTCCCGTCCAAGCAGTTTCTACAGGAATTCCCTTTATAATTGTTCCCTTGAAAAGTTTAGCCGCAGTTAAAAAAGCGCGACTAAACAAGGAATTATATTTAAAGTTAGTTAAAGATTCAGAAGCTAAAGAACTTTTAATTTTTGCACCTGAAACCTACGCAGCAGAAAATGACTTAAACGTGCGTGTTTTTGCGGAATTACTAGGAATACCAGAAGACCCAGCAACGGGAAGTGCAAATGGCTGTTTAGCTGGATATTTAGTCAAATATACTTATTTTGGTCAAAAAGAGATTAATCTTAAAGTTGAACAAGGCTACGAAATTAATCGACCTTCTTTGTTATTATTAAAAGCTCAAGAAAACAACGCCAAAATAGAGGTAAATGTTGGTGGTAAAGTAGTAATGGTAGCTCAAGGAAACTGGATGTAAAGCGATGGAAGAATTAATTAAACTCAAGCAATTTTTGTCTCAAGGTAAAGTTGATGAAGCCTTACTGGTAGTAGCAGAATTAGAAGAAATGAGCAAATCCGATAAAATTAACAAAATATTTAGTTACGGAATAATTTTGCTCTTACATTTAATCAAAGAAGTTGCTGAAAATAGAACGACAAAATCCTGGGAAGTTTCAGTATATAATGCTGTCAAACAAATTCAAAGAACAAATAAGCGTCACAAAGCCAAAGGAACTTATTTGACACCAGATGAATTACTCGAAACTTTAGAAGATGCTTATGATTCTGCTTTAAGACAAGCATCTTTAGAAGCATTTGAAGGCATTTACGAAGCCGAAGAAATAGCAGTAATGGTAAACAAATCAGAAATTATTAATCGAGCAATAGATTTAATTTTAGGCTAAAGAATGAACTTAAAAGAACGTCTCCACGCGCACCTTAAAGAAATTGTCCGCTTAAGAGATCCCTATCTCGATAGTGCCGGACATTTTTTCGTCCAGCAATATATTCGCAGGCAATTTGGACAATGGGGAACTGTAGAAATTCATGAATTTGAAGTGCGAAATCAAACTCATAAAAATTTGATTCTAAATTTACCAGGAAAGAAAGTAACTAAAAAGCCTAGACCACCTATTTTAATCGGCGCGCATTACGATGCTGTACCAGGAACGCCGGGAGCAGATGATAATGCTACGGGCGTGGCGGTATTATTAGAATTAGCGAAGATTTTTGCCAGCGAACCGCCAAAATCGCCAGTCAGATTGGTTGCATTTGATATGGAAGAATATGGTTTAATTGGTAGCGATCGCTATGCGAACGAGTTACAACAACAAGGAGAAAAGCTACGGCTGATGCTATCTCTAGAAATGCTGGGTTATTGCGATGCAAGTCCCAATTCCCAAGTTTATCCACCGGGATTAAAATACTTTTATCCCAATCGAGGTAATTTTATTGCTTTAGTGGGAAATTTAACCACAATTCCCGATTTAATTAATCTCAGTCATCGCTTTCGTAAAATTGGTACACCTTGTCAATGGTTGCCTGTCTTTAATCGAGGTAAAATGATTCGACAGACAAGATTAAGCGATCATGCACCATTTTGGGATCGAAATTATCCAGCAATTATGGTGACAGATACATCTTTTCTCCGTAACCCTCACTATCATCAACCTAGCGATACAATAGAAAGCTTAGATTTAGATTTTTTGACTGGTGTTTGTCAAGGTTTGGTTGCGGGAATTAAAAGATTGTAGTTAGATTAGCTTGGTTTTAAACTAAAGCATAAACTTTCGCTTCCCAAGGAAAAATTGGTTCTCTCCCAATCCATTCAGAGGGAACAAGACGATTTTGAGTTATTTCTTGCCACTGTTTACCAACAGGTGTAGAGGGAAAGTTAGGAATTACATATTCGGAAGTAGGATTAACAGGATTTGGCGTACCATAATCGCTAAAATTAGCAACTACAACTACCATATTTTCACCCACACCTCGCTGCCAAACAACTACTCGTTTACCTTCGTTAAAATCTCCGTGAATAAAGTTAGTATCGTTAACAGCTAAAGCATCGAAAGTAGTACGAAAACGAACCAATCGAGTTACATATTGAAAGATTCTTTGTCGCCAATCATCTCGGAGTCGATTAAAATTAACTGGGTCAACTTGTTTTTTATTGCTGTGTTCGTCGCTGATATCTAAATCGTGGCGATCGCCAAATTCATCTCCTGCTAAAATCATTGGTATACCTACAGCAGTGAGCAAGCAAACGAAAGCTAATTTAATTCGTTTTTCAGAATCATAAACACCATTATTAACTAAATAATTATATAAGCGTTCGTTACCAAAACCGCCTACATCATGAGAAGTCAAATAATTAACTACTTGCGAACCATCTGTAAAGCCTAAAAAACGACAGTCAATTAATTTTTTCACATTCCATTCAAAGCTATTATCCAAATAAGAATTTTGACCTAAAATTACTTTTCTGGCAATAGTTTTGAAATGTTCATTCCACAAACTATCAAGTCGATTTTGTTGAATTAAAGCCAAGGGAACGCTTAATTCTTCACCAACAACCAAAAAGCGATCGCTGCTACCTCCGCGTTGTTTCCAAATCTCGCGACTTAAATTTTTAAACTCTTCTACAAAGTCATAATTGCTAATATTATTAACGCTATCAATTCTAATTCCATCTACGCGATAATATTCTAACCAATGAGCAATAAATACTTTCATATACTCGCGACTGGGAACTAAACTTCCCTTTTCACCACTTAAAGGTTGATAGCCTTCTACCCAATAATTATACTTAAATAAATCGCCACCAAAACTTTCTCGATTAAATCCTTCTGGGTCGTTACTATTATATCGAACGTAAAAATCACTAAAATTAAGATTGCGATAAGGATTATTCCGCGAAAATGCCATCACTACATCAATAAAAAAGCGTACACCTTGCTGATGACAAGTTTGAATTAACTTGGCTAAATCCACAGAAGCTGTAGGTGCAATTTGAGTTTTTGGATGTCCTAAATCAAAGTCAGCCGCCAAATAATTAGCAGTTCCATAACCCCATTCAAATTTATCGTCACTGTCAGAAACTGGTAGCAATTCAAGTGCATTTATTCCTAATTCTCGCAGATGAGCGCAACCTTTTCTTAATGCTTCTACTTCCGAAAAATCAGGTGCAGTACAGTTAGTATCGAATAAAGAAAGTACGTCTTGAAAAGTACCGATACCGACTTCAGTTTCTCCACTAGGAGCGATTATCGTCCACCGAGGAGGTAACTCATAAATGACTAAACGATTGTTAGGAGGTAAATTATTTAAGTAGTCATTATTTTCCCAAGTTACAGTTTCTCCTTGGGGGTCGCAAGGGATTAATTTACCTTTTTGATATAAAATAACGCTAGCAGGATCGAAACTAGCAACTCCCTGATTTTCTGGAGGTATAGGAGCTAGAAAACGACGGTCTACTGTCGTAGCTGTGGGGTCAGTGCAGTACATAATTTGAGCTTGATTTTCATAAGGATTAGTATTGATAATTTTGAACCAATAAAAGTACACTTGTCCGTCTTGCAAATTGCACTGATTGGCGGCAATAAACCAAAGTTCAGGAAATTCTTTTGACTGTTGCAGAGGAATTTCGCGGAAGTTTTCGTAGGGATTATGACTAGAAGTAGCGATAGTACCAATCAACAGTGTAGGTTGAGTTTCTGTTATTTTTGGTCGCCATAAAATAAACTCAATTTGTTTGCGTTGGAGAAAATTAACCAGCATAGTATAAATCCCAAGGAATAATTAATTGGAATTATATCTTCTGCGAGCAATCTTGGTTGATTTATGAAGATTTTCTTTAGGATTAGTAAGTTTAGCTTTGGCTTCTTTCGAGGAAGAAATTGAAAATAAATTTATTTTCTTAACTAAATTTGAATCTAGGACAGTAGTTATGGTAATTTAGGATTGAGGAGAGAAAAAGAAAAGGATGAAGGTCGAACATTGGCACGAAGAACAAGACGGTAGTTTTTCTGAGTCAGCACTTAGGAAAAAGTTAGAACGGCGAGGTTATCGAGTTTCTCGGTATGTGTATTCACCAGGAATGTGTTTTCCGGATCATACTCATAATATTGCGAAAATGGATGCTGTAGTTTCGGGGCGTTTTCGGATGACAATGCAGGGACAAACAGTAATTTTAGAAGCTGGTGATTGTTTAGAAGTTCCTCGCGGGGAAGTACATAGTGCAGAAGTAGTTGGAAATAAGCCTGTTGTTAGTTTAGATGGAACGAAAAGTTAAGCTGATGACAAAGAAATTACGTGCTTTAATTTTTGATGTTGACGGTACTTTAGCTGAGACGGAAAGAGACGGTCATTTAGTTGCTTTTAATCGGGCTTTTGTTGATGCTGGTTTAGATTGGAATTGGCAGCCAGATTTGTATGGAGAATTACTAAAAGTATCGGGGGGAAAAGAACGGATTCAGCATTATTTAACTAAGTATAAAACGGATTTTCAAGTGCCTGGAGAATTGGCTGAATTTATTGCTAATTTACACGCAGCGAAAACTAAACATTACCAAAGCTTACTTAGGGAAGCGGCTATTCCTTTGCGTCCTGGCGTGCGAAGATTAATTACGGAAGCGCGATCGCAGGGGGTGCGTTTAGCGATCGCCACGACTAGCGCTTTACCTAATACTATGGCATTATTGCAACAAACACTCGACCCAGAATGGTTTGAAGTCATTGCGGCTGGCGATATTGTGACTCAAAAAAAACCGGCACCAGCTATCTATTATTATGTCTTGGAAAAAATGAATTTAAGTCCCGATGAGTGTTTAGTTTTTGAAGATTCGGAACATGGTTTACAAGCGGCAACCCAAGCAGGATTAAAAACAGTTGTTACTGTTAATGATTATACTCGAAATCAAAATTTTTCTCAAGCTTTGCTGGTTTTAGATTGTCTCGGTGAAGAAAATCTTCCTCTGCAAATTTTATCAGAACAAATTTTTAATAAAGCTTATTTAGACTTAGAAACTTTAAGAAGTTTACACCAAAAATTTTCAAATAATTAGTCATTAGTTTACTTCAATCTAAACAGATTATTTCTGAGGAATAAATTATTAGATATAGAAAAAAACCCGCATTAGCGGGTCTAAAATTGACTGTTTGAATCGAGAATTGAGTTGAAGAATTAAATTAGTTTACACCGTGGTTTCCCGTAACTTAGCTACCAAATCGCGAACATTATCCTTACCCAAACGATAACCCATTGGATGAGCAATTAATCGGGCGGTACTTTCAAATAAAACATCAATTTCAATTAAGCCATTTTCCCGCAAAGTGCGTCCCGTGGAAACCAAATCGACGATCGCCTCAGACATTCCAGTGATCGGTCCGAGTTCAACAGAACCGTAAAGAGGTATAATTTCCACAGGTAGATCGAGCTGGCGAAAGTATTCCTTAGCGCAATAAACGAACTTAGAAGCGACTCTCGCATGGAGGGGAAGTTCCAGCGATCGCCGATAAGAACTTTCTTGACGCACCGCCACTGACATCCGACAAAAACCAAATTTTAAGTCAGCTAAATGCGCCACAGCCGGATCTTTTTCCCGTAAAACATCATAACCCACGATTCCTAACTCAGCTTGACCGTATTCGACATAAACTGGCACATCTTGCGCCCTGACTAACAATCCTTTCGCCGTGTTTGTAGGATCGGCAATTTGGAGTTGGCGGTTATTTTTGTCAAGAAAAGCACTAAAATCTAAACCTACAGATTTCAGGATCTTGATACTATCAGATAAGAGAGCCCCTTTAGGCAATGCGACGGTAATCATCAAAAGTTGTTGGACAAAATATAGTTAACAATGCGTATTTTATTAGTTGATGACGAAGTAGAACTAACTAATCCTCTTTCACAGGTTTTATCTCGCGAAGGTTATCGCGTAGATGTCGCTGACAGTGGCATTACTGGGAGTAAGCTAGCGTTAAAGCAAGATTACGATTTACTGATTCTTGACTGGATGATGCCGAAAAAATCGGGCTTAGAAATCTGTCGCGAGTTACGACAACAAGGCAAAACTACACCAGTTCTCTTTCTAACAGCTAAGGATACCATTGACGATCGCGTTTTGGGACTCGACGCTGGCGCAGACGATTATTTAGTCAAACCCTTTGAATTACGGGAGTTGCTAGCCAGAGTTCGTGCTTTGATGCGGCGATCGCTAAATTTTGAATCTCACACCCAACCACTAAAAGTTGCCGATTTAGAACTTGACAAAGAGAACCAATTAGCGTACCGCAAAGGAAGAGCAATCGAACTCTCAGAAAAAGAAATTCAACTCCTAGAATTGTTCATGCGTCACCCCAATCAACTACTAACTCACTCTCAAATTTATCAGCATTTGTGGTCAGAAGATGAAAAACCTAATAGCAATGTTTTAGCAGCTTTAGTCAGGTTATTGCGTCGCAAAGTTGAAGCCAAAGACGAACTGCCTTTAATTCATACTGTTTATGGAAAAGGTTATCGTTTCGGAGAAATTAACTAATCGGTACAGCTAGCAAATGTTCCAGCAAAATTTTGCTGCCAATTCCAATTAAAATTACACCGCCAATAATTTCAACTTTACTTTCAAACCAAGTCCCAAATTGATGACCAATAAATACACCCATAAAACACAAGAAAAAAGTCACAACTCCGATCGCCGTTGCCGCAGGTACAATTCCCGCATTGAGTACGGAAAAGCCCAAACCAACAGCAAACGCATCTAAGCTAGTAGCAATAGCTAAACTAATTAAAACATAAGTATCTAAAGGATTCACTTTGACTTCGCTATCATCTTCTTGAATGGCTTCATAAATCATTTTTCCACCCAAAAAGCTCAAAAGCCCAAAAGCAATCCAGTGGTCGATTTCCGTCAAAAAAACTCGAAAACTCAAGCCAATTATCCAACCAATTAAAGGCATCAATGCTTGAAAGCCACCAAAAAATAAAGCAATTTTTAAAGCCTTATTAATTTTAATACGTCTAATTGCCAAACCACTACAAATCGAGACAGCAAAAGCATCTGCCGCTAAACCAAGGGCAATAGAAAGAATTGTAATTAACGTCATTTAACTCGATTTTCTGTTTCTATTTTAATCCTACCTATTTTTAACACAAATCAACCGCCAAATTGGCGCTAATTATTTCATAGTTATTTCATGTTTATCGCAAATTTATCTCATAATTAATTACCGTTAATTTGTGAATCATAAATAATTAATTTTTTAATCATAATTTAAAGAAACAACTGCCCCTGAAACAAAATTTACTCACCTCAAAGCCACAGGCTGGCTATTTTAGCAAATCGGAGCATTTAGCGATCGCGTCTGGAATTTCTACTCAAGCGGCAGATCGTACTTTAGTTAACTGCGTTTTGTCATTAGACGAAGAATCTAATCATTTCTTGGCTGAGCCAAGAAATGAAATAAAGTAAAACAATAGCGCTCTTTTAAAACGAATATTGTAATCCAGCCGTTAACTGCCAATCAGTCTCTAATTGAGGACCCTCAAGAGACTGATAAACTGGAAACTCAAACTCAACACCTAAGCGTCCTCCAGCTAGAGAACCTTCCGGAAAATAGACATTAATTCCCAATCCTAAATCCAAGCGAGTTCCCCCACGCAATTCCGGATCTGCTGTCGGAATCATCATCGGATTTAAACTAGAATCAGCACCATCATAATTTCCCCAAGTTTGTCCACTCAACCGTAGAGATGTACTTACTTGTTCTGTCCATTGACGACCAACCCAAGTTGTTAATTGATAGCGATTTCCTAAACTATAATCGCGACTATTTTGACCCAAACGAATCGCAGTATTTAGCTGCGTTCCCCATGACCAATCATCAGTTTGACCTAAATAAGTTATCCCTGGAAGTAAGTCAAAAGTTCCCGAACCAATTTGCATTGGATAAGGAAGAATTTGGTCATTTACCGCCGGAGTATCATCGCGTTCGTCAATCGAACCAGTGGGAAAACTAACTCCAAAATTAAGGTGAACGCGCTGGCGATTTTCTCGCAGGACATTATACAAACCTGTAAACTTAATATCGCCTAGACCTCCGGAATTAGTAGTAAATTCTACTCCCGATCGCGTCCGATGATCCATTTCCTTCGAGACAAAAGGAAGCATCACCATCAAAGTCAAATCATCTGTCGGTGCATACATCGCTCCGAACATGTGCATTTGCATCGTCATATCTTCCGGAGTTACCATAAAATCCCGCAGAACTTCATCTGTACTGAGGTTATCAGTGCCATCTCGGTTTCCTGCCATCGCCATGAACATATAGCGATAGGAAACCATCCATTCTCCTGCTTTGTGAACGTGGTCGCCCATCACCCCAATCGGAGCGTGTCCATCTGGTCGTCCTGATGTCCATTCAGAGTTTGTTGCGCGATCGCTACTGTCAGCAATGATTACCGTTGTATCCTGAAAAGGTAAGGTTACATTTTCCCCAATAGAAGTATTGAGAGAAACAGTTGAAAATGAATCATCAACGCTAACTTGAGTCTGAGAGTTTAGTTCAAACGTAGGTAATGTTTGTTGATTCGGTGTGGGAACTATAACTTCCTCTAGGTTGGTTCCGGTAACTGCTGTCAAAACTTCAGTTTCAGTCTCAGGTTGTAATGTTGGTGGAGTTTGAGCAACAACTGAAGTTGCTGTCAACAAAGCAAGGGCAGCATTTAACAAATACCAATTTTGTTGAATCATTTAATTCCTATCTTCTGTAAATCTGCTATTTCAGCAAAAGACAGCTTAAGAAAAATCCCCACCAAAGTCAAAAGACAGGTTGTCAAGTAATGTTAATTAGTTATAGTTACCATTCCCGGCTACCAAGATTCTCTAGTTATACCGGACTGCGAAAAAAGAATCTCGCCGTAAATCAACCAAATCAACTTAAAGAATCAATCAACTTTTCCACCCTTTCTTTTACCTCATCGCGCACGCGCCGAAAAGTAGCTAAAGGTTGTCCATCTGGGTCATCTAATTCCCAATCAGCAAACACTTCTCTTAATACCCAAGCTTCTGGTAAATTAACCCCACAGCCACATAAAGAAATGACCGCATCGTAATCTTCCGGGTTAAAATCACTCAAAGGATCGGAAGTTTGATCGCTAATATCAATCCCAACTTCATCCATTACTTGAATAGCTGTAGGATGAACTCGACTAGCTTCTAAACCCGAACTGGTAACGTTAATTTTACCTGCTCCCAATTCTCTGGCAAAACCTTCAGCCATTTGCGAACGACAAGAATTTCGCTTACAAACAAACATTACTTTTTTCATCTTTTTGTCCCAATTTGAGACTGATTAGTAAAGTTAGCTACGAGACGATTAAATAATTTCCGCGCCGGACGAATTAGTAAATAAATCAACAAAACTAAATCTAACCAATGTTCAAATTTACTAAACTCATTACCGTAATATTCCGGTTCCCAATAACTAACGGGACTGGGAAAACGAAAAGTCCAATTGAAAGGAAAAAATAACAACGGTCCATCAGTCGCGTGAGTTAAAATATCTACAACTGAATGCAGCAAACAAGCAACGAAAAACCAGAAAAACCAACGTTGTAACGAACCAATTTTGCGACGCGATCGCCACAACAAACCTATTCCCAATAATAACACAATCGGCGCGTGGAGAAAATTGTGCATTCCAATCCACACGGGATTTTGAAAAAATAACTCGCCAAAAATGTAGTTAAACGCTTCTTCCCAACTCCAACCGCGCAGAAAATGGTAGTAAATAATACTTCCGGTAAACAAAAACCACAAGGGCAAATCTGGTGCAACTGAACCCAACAAAAAAGCCTTTTTAACAATGGGTACTCTTGGTAAACCTTTATCCAGCGCCGCAGTCATCAAAAAGTGGGAATAGGTATTCATTTTAATTCAAGCTACTAAGACAACGAGGGTCGCATAAAGTTGCTTTTTCTGGTTCGCGAGGAAACCAAAAAGCAGTCCTCTGACAAAATTTTACCAGCATTAACATCACTGGTACTTCAATTAATACTCCTACCACTGTAGCTAAGGCTGCGCCGGAATTCAAACCAAAGAGCATTACCGCCGTCGCAATCGCAACCTCGAAGTGATTGCTTGCACCAATTAAAGCCGCAGGTGCCGCATCTTCATAAACTAATTTCATTTTCCAAGCTGCTACATAAGCAATTAAAAAGATAAAATTAGTTTGGATGAAAAGCGGTACGGCGATTAAAAGAATGTGCAGGGGATTAGCAACAATTAACTCGCCTTTAAAAGCAAATAAAAGCACCAAGGTTATCAACAAAGCTGCTGTTGAAACTGGACTTAAATATTTGAGAAAGCGACGGTTAAACCAAGCTTCTCCTTTGTGTTTAAAAATCCAGTAACGGCTGTACATTCCTGCGGCTAAAGGTAAGCCAACATAAATTAGTACAGATAAAACAATTGTTTCCCAAGGTACAGTTAAATTGTTAGCGGCTAGCAACCATCGCCCCAAGGGTGCATACAATAACAACATGGCTAAAGAATTGACTGCTACCATGACTAAAGTATGTCCTTGGTTACTGTAAGAAAGATAACCCCACATTAATACCATTGCCGTACAAGGAGCAATTCCTAATAAAATTGCTCCGGCAATGTAAGAATTTGCCAAGGTAACTTCTGCGCCGCGAATTATCTCGGTTTCTGTTAAGAAAGGACGAAACAGCCAACCGAGAAAAAATTGAGCAAAAACAACCATTGTCAAGGGTTTGATTAACCAATTAACCACTAAGGTTAGGATAACTGGTTTGGGTGTTCGGGCAGCATTTACGGCTTGAGAAAAGTCAATTTTTACCATGATGGGATACATCATGAAAAAGAGACAAATAGCAATGGGAATTGACACTTGGTAAATGCTCATTGCATCTAGGGTGGTGGCAATTCCAGGGAAAATTTTTCCGAGGACTATGCCGCTAATTATGCAGATGATTACCCACAAGGTAAGGTATTTTTCAAAAAAACTAAGTTTACCGCCAGCTTGTACGGCTTTGGTGTTAATTTTGGTGTTATTTGTACTCATTATTTAGTTAGAATTTTGCTTGCTTTTTCAGTAGTTCTTCAATGGTGAGGTTGAATTCCGATTTACCCTCGAACACGGTGCCAACTTTGCCTTTTTCAAACTGAATCATGGCAAGGTTATAACCTTCGCTGGGGAGGGGAACGTAACCAACAGAACTGACGGTTTCTGGTGCTTTTTCTAGGTAAAATTCAACGAATTCTTGGAGGGCGGGATTTTTTTGGGCTGCCGCAGCGTTAACGTAGATAAATAAGGGGCGGGAAAGTGGCTGATACTCGGCATTTTTCAGGGTTTCTGGAGATGGTAAAATGGCAGCGTTGTTGTTAGCAACTGCTACGGCTTTTAAGTTGTCTCGGTTTGCTTCATAATAGGCGTAGCCAAAGTAACCTAATGCGTTGGGGTCTTGGCTGACTCCTTGAACTAAAACTTCGTCATCTTCGCTAGCGACGTAATCACTCCGACTAGCCCCAGATTCGCCGACAACGGCTTCGGTGAAGTATTCGTAAGTACCGGAGTCAGTTCCGGGTCCGTAAAGTGTTAAAGGGCGATCGGGAAAATCAGTCCGAATTTGATTCCAATTAGTTATCTTTCCCTCAGCTTCGGGTTGCCAAATTTTTGCTAATTCAGCGATTGTAATACTTTCTAACCAGTCGTTTTCTGGGTTAACGACGATGGTTAACGCATCAAAGGCGATCGGTAGTTCCATGTAGCGGATTCCGGCGCGATCGCAAGCTTCCATTTCTGCTGTCTGAATTGGTCGTGAGGCGTTGTTAATTGCTGTTTCCCCAGTACAAAATTTCTCGAATCCTCCTCCTGTACCGGAAAAATTAACTTCTACCTCTGAGGTAAATTCCGAGGCGATCGCTAAGGTAATTGGGTAAACTGTACTCGAACCATCAACTTTTATTGATTCTTGCTGTTCCGGCTCGATTTGAGCGCAAGCGCTAATCGCTGTTATAGCTATTACACTCCAACCTGCCACTGATAAACGTTTACAAACTTTTTTTGTTATATTTTTCATCTCTCTCCCCCCATCGTTTTGAGTGAAGTTTTTTTACTATTATTTCAAAAAAAATTGAAATATGGTTTAAGGTTTGGTTAAGAAAAAGAGAGAGATGAAAGATTTTCGCTGATTTCGCAGCTAACCAGGACAATACTTAGCTGGTAACATAACTACAGTACGACGATATTCAGCCAAAAACTGCTCTAAAGCGACAAATTGAGGCAAATTTAAACTGTAATAAATCCAGCGTCCCTCTTGACGAGGACGCACCAAAGATGCTTCTTTAAGAGTTTTGAGGTGAAAAGAAAGTTTTGACTGAGAAACGCCAATTTCTTCACATAAGTCACAAACGCACATTTCACCTGACTTCAAAAGTTCCACCACTTGAAAGCGGATGGGATCGGAAAGAGCGCGAAAGCCAGCTAAGATTAAAGCGGTGTCTGTAACAGAAATAGTTGTTGACATCGATTTTCGTAAATATGTCTTCTTAGCTTATGCTAACCCTTCATATTTTTGTGAACATCCCCTCCGGGGGCTTATGAGATTTAAAATTGAGAAAGTAGCGCGATCGCCTTATTTTCAACGTGCAAAATATGATATAATCGAGACAATTTGTCTGCCAATTATCTCAACCAAGATAACCAAGCAGACCAATTTTGAACCAAATTTGCTAACTCAGTATAACCCGCATCTCTAGGATGAGCGCCATCATTTGCAATAGCTTCACTCAACCAAACTTGAGAAGCTTGTAAAGGCGTAAAAACATCTAAATAAGGTATATTTAACTGAGAACAAAGTTCAGCAAATTTGTCAGATAAACGAGCAATTCTTTGATTTTGTGCTATATCGTCTGCTATCGGCGGAATTCCCACCATTAACACGGGAAATTCTTGTTTCGCTACTTTGAGAATTGACTCCAAGTTACGCCCCGAATCCTCAAAATCAACGCGAGTTTTTCCCTCCGCCTTCGTGGTATCATTAGCGCCAAACGAGAAAATAACTCTACTATCTGCTGTTTTCGGTAAGCGACAACTAACTTCTTGATACCAACGTAACTTGATATCTAAACTGGTTTCCCCTCTGACACCAAGATTGTATTGA
>NZ_JAAHBQ010000063.1 GCF_020144665.1 Oscillatoria salina IIICB1
TGGTATAGGACTCTTCTTGTTCAAGATAGGTGATTCCAGATCTTTCGCATAGAGAACTTAACTTAGAGCGCAATTGCCAGTGAGGAATGCTGACGAAGTTCTGGTTATTGCGAAAGCCGATATTAATCGACTGTTTCCAGCCTGGATTGACCCCAACAATTAGAGTCCCAATTTGATTGTCAATGCAGTAATTAGGGCTTGCTGAACAAATGCCAAAGTCCTTACAGCATAGATATTTGAGCCTTATTTGAGAAGCCAAAAGTGCAAGCACCATTATTCTGTGAAGATCGGCGATCGCGCCCTAATGCCTTATAAAACCAAAAACGACCCTTGCACTTTTTTCAAAAAAAGATGCTCGTAACTCTTGGCGCTTACTACGTTACAGAGGTTCTTCAGCAAACCCTACATAGCTATGCCTCGCTAGAATACTGAGATTATAGCGAAACTAGCCAATCGGTGTAAACCTTTATTTGGAGGCTCGGCTTTCCTCCCTGTCCTAGAAGTACGGGGAGGAAAGCCGAGAATATTTGATGAATTTAATTTATTTTAAGATTGAAAATAGATAAATAAGTTTGCGGAACTCTTAAAAATGTCTTCCAAAGCCTTTGAAAGAATGCGCTTACAGTCTCATGCTTATATTAGACAGCAAATGGATTACTATCAGCAGCGCCTTTTATTAGTATCCAAACGCTTAGACAAAAAACGTACCTGTAAGTACAATGCTCGCTCGGCATTTTTGTTATGTGCCGTAAATCCTAGCGGTTCCTGTGCTGAATGTACTGATTATCAGCCAGAAAGCGACTAAAAAATAGTACGATCGCTCATTTTAGGTTTGGTTGGGCGAGAATTTCTTGCCATTCAGCTTCGGATAAAGGCTGAGTGATTAAATCAATGTTAAAACAATCAATAGCAGCTTGACTGAGACTGTTAACAATAGTTTCAATTAAAGCTTTTTTTGGCTGTTGCCAAGGTAATTTTACAGGCGATTTATGTTCATTAAAAACTTTAGCAAATAATGTATTATCTCTTGACAAATACAGGGAACCATGCTGTAAAATAGCATCATTTTTTATTAATTGAGCGCTACCAATTAGTTTCTCACCATTAGTAGTAACTAAATCAGCAGCAGTTGCAGTACCAAAACAATTAGGGTTGTGGATATAACCCCGTTTAGTATTACCGTAGTGTAGTTCGACACCGAGGGAAGACCAACCCCTAAGCAAAAATGCACAGATTTGTTGATAAATTTGCGATCGCGTCCCAGAAATACCTGATGTTACCACCATATAAGTTAAATCGTCCTGGTGTAGCACCGCCCGTCCGCCAGTAGGACGACGTACCAAATCAACTTCCTTACCTTCCCAAGTTAAATTTTGCCAGAAATCGGGAAAATTATGCTGGTGATAGCCTAAAGAAATCGCTACTGGAGACCAAGTATAAAAGCGTAAACTAGGCGGATGCTTACCCAAACGATGTTGTTGTAGCAACCAGCGATCGATAGCCATTTGAGTTGTTCCTGAAGCTGACAGCAAAGGAATTAAACGCCATTTCATCGGGAATTGGGGATTGGGTTCAGTTATCAGTAAACAGTTAGCAGTTACCACCCTAACAGTAAACAGTAAACAGTGAAAAGTTTATTCGCTAATTGCTTCTTGTCTCCAATCTCTACTGATAACTGATGAGTGGTGAGGTGAAAACCCCCCCATCCCTAGTTCCTAGTCCCCAGTCCCCAATCTCTACTGCTAACTGCGGATAAGTGCGGGTACGTGATAACTATTCGCTGATAACCGTCTTAACTAATCTGCACCAAACTCTTCTTGGAAAGCCTCATCATTATCATCAGCGATCGTTGCTACTAGAGTAATCGCCCGCGAAATTTCTCCTGGGGAAAGTTCTGCCACAGTGCGCTGTGATAAGACTACCACTCGATCGTTAAAAATACCGAAACAAGTTTCAAAAGTACCTTCCCAGTTCATTTCCAGAAGTCGGCGCATCAACTTAGGTTCATTTTTAGCAGGTAAAGGCAATACTGTCGCCCAAACTGTAAACAAATCCTCATCAGATTCGCCAGTTAGCTGTACGAAAACTTCAACACTGCCATAATTAAACTTCCAGAGGATACCATCTTCGCTGTGATTTACCATCGCCGTGTCTTCCATATCCAAACTGGAAATCACAGTTTCAATCACATCTTCATGGCTAGTAGCTTCTTCCACTAACTCCGAGGCGATCGCTTCTTCGGCTAAATCATTTTCGTTAATCGCCGTTTCTGGATTTTGATTTTGTGTCGTCATCGCAATCTCGTCTCTTTATTCAAACCATAGTATCTACTTTGACATCTTCCTGAAGCTAATTCACGCCAATATTTAGTTTTCCTCTTTATTTTCAAGAGTTTCCTGGCTCGTGTAGAGGATGATATCTCCACCAGGCGTAAATTCCGGCGTGTATAACACTACGCAATCTTAATCCCAAATCAAATTTGTTTAACTTCAGATCGATCTTGATTAAATCAAGATCGATCTGAGAATAAGGTGCTATTTCTCAACTTATTTTTTAGAAAGAGTAAACTCTTCCCTTTTCATCTACATAAACAGCATTATCGTACTCGGCACCGATATCAGTAGATGAACCTGGAGTTGCGCCATAAACTAAATCCGATCGCCGAATGCGTACTGCAACTACATTATTGCCGACATTACGGTAATCAAAAGCTAATAAAGCGCCTTGAGGATTATAAATATTTACATTAGCAATTTGATTCGCGCTGGTAATTGGCGGAACGCTAATCGTAACCAAGCCACCTGTAGGGATGACTCCTCTAGCAGCGCTAACATTAGTTGAGTCATATGCTACTGCTACTCCCGAATCATTAATTAGTTGTAGCTGCATAAAACGGGTGTTATCCACCGTTGCTGTTGGTTGCCAGTAGCCCGGACGATAATTACCTGTAGGACTAGGCTGAGAATAAACTGTTAGTGGGGTTATTCCAGCGATCGCGGCGATCGCGGTAGCGAGAGTAAATGTTTTCAGTTTCATGTTATTTCGAGTTAGACAAGTGAATCATCCCATCTGACCTTAATTTAACCCCGAACTGACTAAAAATCACTCTCAAGAAAAGATCCGTTAGTTAACAGCGATCGGGGATTTTGGTGATTGGGGATTGGGGACCCTTGGATTGGGGATTGGGTTCAGTGAGCAGTGAACAGTTAACAGTGACCAGTTTATCCTCCTTGTCCCCCTTCCTTGTCTCCCCCCTCTCCCAAGTCTCCCCCCTCCTCCAAGTCTTCCCCCTCTTCCTTGTCTCCAATTCCCCTCTAGAAGCTAAAAATGCCACCTTGATAGGTGGCTTGTTTTATGGTATTGAAAGAGAAATTACTCTCAAATCTAAATCCGATTAGACATCGTAGTAGAGAGAGAACTCGTAAGGATGAGGGCGCAAACGCAAAGGATTGACCTCATTATCCAGCTTGTACTCGATCCAGTTTTCGATGAAGTCTTCAGTGAAAACACCAGACTCAGTTAAGAACGCATTATCCTTCTCTAAATGTTCCAAAGCTGCTTCTAAGGAACCAGGAGTAGAAGGAATTTTACTGAGTTCTTCGGGGCTGAGATCGTAGATATCTACATCTAGAGGATCGCCAGGATCGATTTCGTTCTTAATTCCATCAATACCAGCACAAAGCATCGCAGCAAAGGCAAGATAGGGGTTACAAGTAGCATCCGGACAACGAAACTCTAAACGCTTGGCTTTGGGGTTTGTACCAGAAAGAGGAATGCGAACCGATGCAGAACGATTACCTTGAGAGTAAGCTAAGTTTACGGGTGCTTCAAAGCCAGGAACCAACCGCTTGTAAGAGTTAGTAGTTGGGTTGGTTAAAGCTAAGAGTGCGGGAGCGTGTTTGAGAATACCGCCAATATAGTTTAACGCCATTTTACTCAGGTTGGCGTAGCCACTTTCACCCCAGAATAGAGGCTTTCCGTCTTTCCAGATCGATTGGTGGGTGTGCATCCCCGAACCATTGTCGTTAAACAATGGTTTCGGCATAAAGGTAACAGTTTTACCGTATTTTTTACCCACATTCTTGATGACGTATTTGTAAGTCATCAAATAGTCAGCCGCTTGAACTAAGGTAGCGAAGCGGAAACCGAGTTCGTTTTGTCCTCCGGTAGCAACTTCGTGGTGGTGTTTTTCGATGGGGACACCGCACTCAGCCATTGTTAGTAGCATTTCCGTGCGAATATCTTGGAGAGTGTCGGTGGGAGCAACTGGGAAGTAACCTTCTTTATAACGGGGTTTGTAGCCCAAGTTACCACCGGGTTCCTCAGCACCGGAATTCCAACGTCCTTCGATGCTATCTACATAGTAGAAACCTTTGTTTTCGGTTTGGTCAAAGCGGACATCTTCAAACACGAAGAATTCTGCTTCTGGACCAAAGTAAGCGGTATCACCCAGCCCAGTAGTAGCTAAATACTCGACTGCTTTTTTAGCAATTGTTCGAGGGTCGCGATCGTAATATTCTCCGGTACGCGGTTCTTTAATTGAGCAAATCATGCTCAGGGTTTTTTCTTTGTAGAAGGGATCGATCCAAGCAGTGGTAGGATCGGGAACCATCGCCATGTCGGATTCATTGATCGCTTTCCAACCACGAATGCTGGAACCATCGAAAGGAACTCCCTCGTCAAAGGAAGCTTCTTCGATTTGATCGTAGTAGAACGAGCAATGTTGCCATATTCCTGGCATATCGATGAATTTCAGGTCAATAATCTTGATATCTTCGTCTCGAATCATTTTCAAGACTTCTTGGGGGGTTTCGGGCATTGTTACTCCTGTACCTTTTGTACTTTTGAAGCTTTTTTAGTCTCGAATCATCGTAGGGAGACACTTGCCGAGATTTTGTATCCTGTGTTACAGAATTGTGAATAATCTTTCTACTTAACGAGTAAATAACTAAAATTCGCTATTTCCCCGGCTGAAGTTTAAAGCTTTGTATCAAAAAATGTATTTTTGCACGTTGGTGGTGAGGGGATGAGATGATGATTGAGGTAATTGTCAAAAATCCTCATTGACGATTTTGATGAGATTATTATAAATAAAGCTGTTTGGATTAAGTCCATTAAAACAAGATCTGTGTTGGGAGAAAATTTTAATGCGGGACGCAGTTACAACTTTGATTAGAAACTACGATGTTGCTGGTCGCTATTTTGACCGCAATGCTCTCGATAGCCTTAAGTCCTACTTTGAGTCTGGCACGGCACGGGTGGCGGTAGCAACGATGATTTCGGCTAATGCTGCTTCGATTGTTAAGCAGGCTGGTTCTAAACTGTTTGAGGAACTGCCGGAATTGATTCGTCCGGGTGGTAATGCTTATACTACTCGCCGCTATTCGGCTTGTCTGCGGGATATGGATTATTATCTGCGCTATGCTAGTTATGCTTTGATCGCAGGCGATACTGATGTCCTGGATGAGCGGGTGCTGCAAGGGCTGCGCGAAACTTATAATTCTTTAGGTGTGCCTGTGGGTCCAACTGTAATTGGTATCCAAATTATGAAGGACATCGTTAAAGAAATGGCGGCTGAGGCGGGAATTTCGGATACTGCTTGTGTTGATAGTCCCTTTGATTACATGAGTCGCGAATTAGGCGAAGTTGATGTCTAATTTGAAACATAAGTAGGGTTAAAAGTCAAGGAAAAAAACAGCGATCGCTTGTTTTGCCTGGAAAGGGTGGAGAGGCGATCGCTGTTTGGCTTGGCTGAATCAGATCTTCATATACTCGGAGGCGACAATCATGGAACCAATACCTTCGTCAGTAAAGATTTCCAAGAGGAGGGCGTGAGGTATGCGACCATCAATAATATGAGCAGCTTTGACACCTTGAGCTAGCGATCGCACGCAGCAATTAACTTTGGGAATCATTCCTCCAGCAACGACTCCTTCGGAAATTAAGTTCCTCGCTTGTTGAATATCAACTTTGGGAATGAGTGTAGAAGGGTCTTTATAGTCTCGTAAAATACCTGCGGTATCAGTCAGCAAAATCAATTTTTCTGCTTCTAAAGCGGCGGCAATTTCACCAGCTACAGTATCGGCATTGATATTATGTGCTTGTCCCTTTTCATCAGCCGCCACGCTAGAAATAACGGGAACGTAGCCATTGCTAACTAAAGATTTGACTAAATCTATATCGACGCTACTAACTTCGCCGACAAAGCCAATACCTTCTTTCCCAACATGACGGGCTTTGATTAAATTACCATCTTTACCGCAAAGCCCAACTGCTTTGGCTCCAGCACGGTTAATTAAAGCCACCAGTTCTTTATTTACGCGACCGACTAAAACCATTTCCACTACATCCATTGTGGCAGCATCGGTAACGCGCAAACCATCTTTAAATTGTGGTTCAATGTTTAGTTTTGCCAACCAGCTATTAATTTCCGGACCGCCACCGTGTACGACTACAGGTAGTAAACCCACGCAGGATAAAAAGACAATATCACGAATGACTTTTTCTTTTAGATAAGTGTCTTTCATGGCTGCACCACCGTATTTGACGACGACAATACGTCCTGCAAACTGCTGAATATACGGAAGTGCTTCACTCAGCACTCGCACGCGAGTAGCTTCGGCTTTTCTAATATATTCGCTTTCGATTACCATAAGTTACTTCCTTGCCGAGTAAGTTATTTCTGTTGCAGTTTAGAGCATAAGCCACTCTGAGAACAGTTCATCGGTAGCGGTTGCATGATTTTTGGCTTTTCGAGATTAGACTTGGGGAAGCTGTTCTGGTTTTAAGACTGTAGGAATTTTGCTGACGATCGCGCAAGCAATCTCTTCTGGTGTTTGCTCGCTAGTAATGGGAATATGGAGATCGGCTTGAGCATAAAGGGGGATCCTCTGTTCGAGTAGGGATTGTAACTTGGAGCCGGGATCTGGTTGTTGCAGTAAAGGTCGAGTGTTATCACCTGCTAGACGTTCAAGTAAAATTTCTCTGGGGGCATCCAGCCAAACAATTAAGCCGTGGTGAAGATAACTCCAGTTTTTTCGCCGCAAGATAATCCCACCACCCGTGGCGATCGCACTTTTGGTGTATGCACTTAATTCTTCGAGAACTTTACTTTCTAAGTCACGAAATTTTTTTTCTCCCTCGACGGCGAAAATTTCGTTGATTGTTTTACCTACTACTCGTTCGATTAAAACGTCTGTATCAAAAAATCGGTAGCCTAGCTGTTTGGCTAATACTTGACCTACTGTTGTTTTTCCTGTTCCCATCATGCCGATGATGAACACATTGAGTCCTTGTAATAAATTTGTCATTTTTTTTGGTAAATTTTTTTTGCCCAAAATACCATTTTTTCTCGAGCATACTCGATTCAATAAGTCAAGAAAATTTCCAGCTCGATCGAGTTACTTGGTTCTTGGCGAGACATAAATCCTCATTTATCTTACTTTTTGAGTACAAATGCTTAGGCAAAATTAGGAAAATTAGTTTATTTTTTAATAAACATTTAACAATTTTCTTATTTGACCTTAGTGCGAAAAAACACGGAATTAGCTATCCTGGGAACAACAGAAGCTTTACAAAAACTTTATATAATG
Source organism: Oscillatoria salina IIICB1 (assembly GCF_020144665.1). Taxonomy (NCBI): domain Bacteria; kingdom Bacillati; phylum Cyanobacteriota; class Cyanophyceae; order Oscillatoriales; family Oscillatoriaceae; genus Oscillatoria; species Oscillatoria salina. Next base: position 7,593 of record NZ_JAAHBQ010000063.1, read on the forward strand.
TTGATGTAAAGTGAGTAAATAGGCGAAAAACCGATAATCGATCGGGTTTTCCAGCCACTAAACCAGTCACGGAAGCTGGGTTAAGTGAAAATACTGAAAGTCTGTGAGCGATCGACAATCCTGGAAATCTAAAATGGGGGTGAAATGAGGATGAAAACAATGAACCTAATCCGCGATGTAGTTAGACAAGCGCTCGAAACTGGATATTTGACTATCGAAGCAGAAGAGCAACTACGACAGATGTTAAAGATGAAATATGGTTCAGAAGATTTAGAAGCTTTTATGGACTTGCAGCAAGCAGCAATGGCTGGTTTAGTCAAGCAACAATCCCGCGAGTATTTATTTAGCTGTAAATAACTAAGACTGGGAGCGATCGGGCTTGTTTCATGGTTCTAACTCATCTTCATCAAAGCCCCAGTCTTCCTCATCTATCTTTTTTTCCGGTACCGACTCGTAAGTATTTTCGCGTAAAGGTGGAGTAATCACCCGATACTTGGCATCGACTATTTGCTGTTCGCCAGGAGTGGAACTTGTTTGCTCTTTGTCTCGATAGCTATAAGAGTAGACTGAACCAGTACGAGAAATATTTTGGGGTTGTCGCTTAACTTCATAAAAGCGAGCATCAGCTTGAGAAGTTTTGAACGAGGTGGGATTTGTAGGTTGAGCAGGAGGTTCTTCGAGATCCCAATCATCATTATCGTCAATCCAATCCGAATCAGTGTTAGTTTGAGGAGGTGGCGATGGTGGTGGCATAGAATTAGGTTCAGCCCCACGAGATCCGGAGACAGTAGTTTCTCTCCTGGGAGAGCGAGGTGAAGGGGGTTCTTCGGACTTAATTTCTCTAAACCCAGCATCATTTTTGTATCTCGGACGATAATTAAGAACTTGTAAGCAAGCACTAGTTAAGATCCCAGCGATCGCAAACAGTAAAATCCACACCGCTAAAGGTAATGCTACCGTCTGAGTACCAAAAAATACTAACGGCAACACAGGCGACCAATTTTGCAGGAGAAAAACGATTATTCCTCCTAAAATTAATAGAGTTAGCACAAGCTGGATCGCAGACATAGATATTTCTCCTGGTTGGGGATTGGGATTTAATAACTGATAACTGATTAACCCTGCCAACGCTGAAAAGGTATACAATCGATATCGAGTCGCTCCAAAGCTCGCGCCACCACAAAATCCACCAAATCTTCGATCGTTTGCGGGTTATGATACCAAGCAGGGATAGCAGGAACAATTTTTACACCAACTTCTGCTAGAGAAGTCAAATTGCGTAAGTGAATCAAACTTAAGGGAGTTTCGCGGGGAACGAGAACTAACTTACCTCCTTCTTTAATTTGAACATCAGCAGCTCGTTCGAGCAAATCGCTGCTTAAGCCAGCAGCAATTTTGGCTACTGTACTCATGCTACAAGGAATGACAAGCATCCCCAAAGTACGAAAAGATCCACTAGCGACATTTGCTCCTACATTTCCCCAACGATGACAATTCAATTTTCCCCCATTTTCTACTGCTGCTTGCTGCCGCCAAAATTGTTCTTGTTCGTCAGGATCGGGTGGCATCCGAATGTTTTGTTCGGCTTGCCAAACTAAATAAGCAGCTTTAGAAGCGACTAACTCAATGTGGTAGTCTGCCTCTAAAAGATATTTCAAAGCACGAACGGCGTAAATTAAACCGCTTGCGCCGCTAATACCGAGAATGAGGGGTTTAGGCATTTTTTGTTGGTTACTGGTTATTTGTGGTTTATGTAGCGGTACAGACGCAACTAGGTACATCTGTACAGCCAATTAAAAGCGATCGATAAGTCAATCTTCTTCCCAATCTTCAAAGTTAGCATTGCTACCGCCTCGGACAGTTACGAGGTCAATTTGCTGACGATAGTAGTCAACGCTTTTAACTTCTACTTCCACGCGATCGCCTAAACGATAAGCTGTACGATTTTTTCGTCCTACGAGACAAGCGTAGCGAGAACGGTATTCGTACCAATCATCTTTGAGGGAACTAACGTGAACCAAACCCTCGACTAAATGGTCTTCGATTTCGACAAAGAAACCGTAGGATTGAACGCCAGTAATTAATCCGGAGAAAATATGACCCGTACATTCTTTCATGCGTTCGGCTTTTTTTAATCCTTCGAGGTCTTTTTCCGCGTCATGGGCTTCTTTTTCGCAGTCATTGAGATGAGGAATAACTGACCACAATTGTTCTGCTAACTCGTCTTGAACCTCAGTGGGTAAAATATTCCAGTTGATGCGATCGTGACAGGTACTACTGCCCAAGTTTACGCCTTCTTTGGTGCGACTATGACGGCGATCGCGTCCTTTCTCAAATAAAGCGTGTAAAACTCGCTGGATTAACAAATCCGCATAACGTTGTCCGGGAGATACGCACCTGGTGTAACCGCCTTCATATGCTAAACCGAAATGGAAACTAGGTTTTTTGCTGTAGATGACTGGTTTTAGCGTTAATTTGAGCAAATGATTGAGAACTTTGCGAACGCTGGATTTAGCAAATTGTTGGGTAAAGCGCTGATAATCTTGAGGAGAAACTTCTTCTTCATTTTCTAGTTGTAGATCCAAGTGCAGATTATTGCCTAACTTAATCAAATCTTCCAATTCTTCTAAATCTGGTTCCGACTGATGGCAATAGATTCCTGGTAACTCTAGACTGGTGAGATGATTGCCGACAGCGCGGTTGACCAAAACGATCGCATCTGTCAGTAGAGATTGAACTGGTAAAGAAGAAGAAGTAGCGATCGCGCCTAATCTGCCTTCATCTTTATACAATGAGGGAATATTTTCCGAATCGATTTCAAACGAACCCCGTTGTTGTCGTCGAGCTTTGATTACTGGACTCAAGTTAAAAAACAGTTCGTTGAGCATTTTTACGGCTGAAGACAGTTCATCTTCCACATCTTCTTGACGACCGAGTAACGACTGTGCTTGTTTATAACTAATTTGACGATCTACACAGATAATACTGGGTTTGATATCAAACTCCGTTACCTGACCCGCGCGATCGATAATTAAAAACACCGATAGCGTTAAACGATCTTCTCCGGGAATTAAGGAACAACAATGCCCTACTCCTGGAGGAAATAAAGGTACTATTTTATCCAAGAGATTAATCGCCGTACCTCGCTTTCTTGCCTCGCGGTCTAGTTCAGAATTTGGTTTAATGTAGTAAGCTACGTCAGTAATGTGAATCCCTAGCTCCCAATTACCACGATCGGTTTTCTCTAAAGTAAAAGCATTTTCAATCCACTGTCCAGTGGCTGAATCTAAATCTAAATTGGGTTCGAGGGTCAATGTCAACCGTTTGCGTAAGTCGAGACGAGACTTAGTTTCACTTTTTGACCATTCGCCGGACAAAACTTCCGCAGCTTGAATAACTTTTTCAGGAAAGCTTTGGGGTAAATCGTGCTTACAACAAACAATATCTGTATCTGCTGCTTCCTCTGCATCTGTACCCAAAATTCGAGTTACTTTTCCTAATGGTAAATTTTGTGCCAGAGGATAGCGAAGCACTTCCACATGAACTAAATGATCTACTGCTTGGCGTAGTCTTTCTTCTTCTTGTCTGAGAATCAGTTCAAACAAAAGTCGGTCATCCAAAGGAACAGCCCGATAACCATCTTCAGTTTCTTTAACTCGCGCCAATAAAGAAGGATTAGCTCTTTCCAAGATTAATTTAACTTCGCCTTCTGGGGAACGACGACGGCTACCTTCTTTAATAATTTTTACCAAAACGCGATCGCCGTTCCAAGCATTACTCAAATGACTTTCGCGGATATATACATCATCGGCAGTTTCGCTATCTTGGATTGCAAAACAAAATCCTTTACTCGAACAGCGCAGTTTAGCTTCGACGACATCCTCTTCATAAACGCGCCGATACTTACCTCGTTCTTTAATAATTACACCTATTTTCTCTAAAATATCCAGAGTCAAGTGTAACTTTTCCATACTATCTGAATCTTCGCAACCTAGTTTCTTCTCCAAAACTTTGCGAGCGACTAATTTTTCATCGCTGAAATTAGATAGTAATGTAGCGATTGAATACTCCATGTACAAAAATCCTTATTTTACTAAATCTCAACTAATTTGCTCTTGTCATCGATACCCGTGCGAGCGAAACCACAGAAATTTAAAGACGAGAAAACTTGAGAAATCAAGAAATGTAGCTACCTGTGTCAAGAGCGCGTCTATCTTGCTTGAGGAACAAAAACTGCTTCCCCAATTTGTCAACATTTGCACTAATAGATTTTTTCTCGCGATCGAGAGCCAAAATTTATAATTAGCCTTAACAGTTAGCCATAGAGCCGAAAAAATCTGCTCGCTCTCACTACGATCCTGACTTTCCACGACTAAATTCTGACTCTTCAATTTTGGGACTTTTGTCTTCATCCTTCCCTTTTTTTCTGTTGCTGTGCTTACCTATAGGTAGTTCTCACTTCATAACAGCTAGCAGTGGAGTGAATAGACCTGAAATTTGCCTTCTACTGCTAGCTGATAGAGTAAACGACCTCGCCGATTAGGGTCGAGGCTTTCAGTAGCCCTGAAGTTATCGTACAAGACAACAACTGCGAACCTCCAGGCTGGTTGAAAGAGCAGCCCCAAAGCGCAATTACTAATGAAGCATTAACGTCCGCATCCCCTTGATCTTGACATCGAGGATTTGTACACCGGAAAGATTTCCCACCTCTAATACCTAAATGCTTGCATTTATGACAGGTCTGACTGGTATAAGCGGGAGGGATAGCAATTACCTCTACTCCTTCTTTGATTCCCTTGTACTCTAAAAAACTCTGCAATCGATCAAAAGCCCAGGAATTAGACCGTCTTCTTTTGGTCTTACTCCTGGGCTTTTCGTTTGTTCGTTCGCGAATTCCGGTTAAGTCTTCAATTGCCACCAACGCTTGTTGATGTTTAGCTTTATCGATAATCGCCTTGCTAATGTTATAGTTCAGCCACGATTGGAATCTTCGCTCTCGTCCCGATAGCCGTTTCAAAATCTGCCGACAGCGAGGGCGAGTTGACCTTGTGCCTTGGGACGCTTTCTTTTGCAGAGAAGCTCGAACGTGGCTGAAGCGATCTCGTTTGTTTTGAATCTTCTTTCCAGACCAGGATTGTCCGGTACTAGTTGCGGCAATATCCCTTCTTCCAAAGTCCACACCAATTACCTTATCGGTTTTGACAGGTTTGGGTGCGTCATCTTTAATCTGGATATGGGCGTACCAATTTCCGTCACGATGCTGACCGATTTGGGCGGAAGTCGGATTCTTATCTTTGAGCTTACCTCGATGATAGGTACTAACTAGTAACGCCAGTTTCGTTCTTTTGCCAACAGTGCTAATGCTGATTAGCCAACCTTCTTCAATAAAGCGAAAGGTACGAGCGTCACACTCAAAGCTAGTTGGCTTAAATCCTCTGACTTTTCTGCCTTTGTGTTTGGCGCTTAGGCGATTAGCTGCTACTCGAGCGCTAGCTCGAACGACATGATTTGCTGATAAACCAAACTTAGCTTTAACTTCGTGGTAGCAAACAGCTTGGATAGAGTTGCGGTTGGTTAGTTTTGGATTGACTTCTGTATTAATCCAAGTGCAAGCGTCCGCAAAAGCGGTAGCTGTTTGAGATAACAACTGTTGTTGTTTCTCGTCTGCTTGTAGCTTGACAACTAAGGTTAATACTTGTTCCATGTCATCTAAAACTTCACGATTATGATTATAGTGTGTTTTCAAACCTTCGGGGCATCGAACCCCTTATTTTCAACTCCTATCCCTCCCTGCCCTTGAAGGGCAAGGCTTCTCGGAGCTTTTTCGGTGAGAGTCTGTTACGATCTCAAACAATGTTATTTTAGCTAGAAAGAGTACAATTAACCAACTAGAATTTTACTGACAGGTACAACAGATGAGTTAAACTCAAGAAGTTCAACTTTGAGAAGCCGATAAAGTGTTTGAAGTCGTACAACTTGTTTGGCACAATGGTAAAATCATTCCTCGCGAACAAGCAGCCCCCTCAATTGCCAGTCACTCTCTACATTTAGGCATTGGCGTCTTTGATGGTTTGAGAGCTTTTTGGAATGGCGATCGCTATTATATTCATGCTTTAGACGATCACCTCACGCGTCTGCAAGAAAATGCCAGAACGCTAGAAATGGAAATTCCTTGGTCGTTAAAAGAACTCAAAGCTGGGATTTGGACACTTTTAGCTGAAATTCCCCAAACCAATTACTATCTGCGACCAATTGTTTATCGAGGGCTACCCAAGATAACTATCAAGGAACGACAGAAGATGAAAGTTGATGTCTCGATTTTGGCTGTTACGGCTCCTCGTGATGTAATTAAACCTTTCAGGTGTCAAATTTCCCCTTTTGAGCGGGTTTCTAGCCGTGCCATACCAGTGAGGGCGAAGATCTGTGGTGCTTATGTTAACAGTTATTTAGTTCGCATCCAGGCGGAGGCATCAGGGTTTGATGAAGGAATTATGCTAGATCGAGAAGGAAAAATTACGGAAGCGGCTACTGCTAATCTTTTCTTTATCCAAGAGGATACAGTTGTTACTCCGGCACTTACTCCAGATATTTTCCCAGGAATTACTCGTTCAACTTTATTAAAAGTCGCTTCCTCTTTAGGAATTAAGGTTATTGAGCGAGATATTTATCCAGAGGCTTTGGGTGATTTTCAAGCAGTTTTCAGTTGTGCTACATTTTCAGAAGTTAGACCGATTATAACAATTGATTCTCATCAATATGATTCTCTAAATAATCCAATATTTCGGAAATTCTTAAAAGCATATCAGGAAATTACTTACCAGTAGGGGTGGCAAGAGCCAAATAACTGTTTGCCAAAAAAAACCGTTTCCACACTAACAGTTAACCTTTTTTCCACTCGGTAAGATCGCGTGACATAAATCAGCATTTTCAATTTGAGCGCGATCGCTTTCGGCTCGATTCAGATTCGCATAGCGAAGATTAGCATTAGTAAAATTAGCCTCGATCAAGTTACTACCTGTAAGATCCGCATTTTCGAGATTAGCATTTGCCAATTCCGCAAACTGCAAATTTGCTTCCGAAAGGTTAGCGCGCGTCAGATTAGCATCGATCAAATTAACTTCTGCTAAATTGCTACCACTAAAGTTAGCATCTTGTAAATTAGCTTCATTTAAATCCGCTTTTTCGAGATCCGCATCACGCAGATCGCTTCCTGAGAGATCCGCCGAAGTTAGACTAGCACCTCTGAGGTTAGCACCGCGCAAATCTGCACCACGCAAATTAGCATTACGAAACATCACCCCGCTTAAATTCGCTCCGCGCAGATCGGCATTTTCTAACTCTGCACCGACCAGATAAGCTCTATTTAAGTCAGCCCCAACTAAGTTAGCCCCAACTAAGTTAGATTCTCCCAAATAGATATTTCGCATATCCGCCCCAGAAAGATTAGCATTTTCTAAGTCATTACCGCTTAGGCTAATCATAAATAAATTCGCATTAGCTAAATAAGTGTTTCTCAGCGTCGCTCCCTCAAGGAGAGTTGCCCTTAAATCGGCTTGTGCTAAATTAGCACCATCCAGCAAAGCATATTCCAAATTTGTACCGCCTAAATAAGCATTACGCAAATCGGCATCTTGGAGATTAGCCCCACGCAAATTAGCTTGAGAAAGATCGGCACCGCGCAAATCTGAACCGCTCAAGTCAGCGCGATTATTTGATAAATTAAGTCCTCTGAGATTAGCTCCTGTTAAGTCGCAACCGGGACAAAGATAGCTTCTTCTGAGTCGATCCACATCAGCCAAATTTTCGGCAATTACAGGTGTAGCTAATCCCATAGCGAGAATAACAGTAGCGATCGCCCAATTTTTCTTCATGTTTCCTTTTTTCGATTTGTTGGTTGGGGATTGGGTTCAGTTATCAGTAAACAGTTAGCAGTTACCACCCCAACAGTAAACAGTAAACAGTAAACAGTAAACAGTAAACAGTAAACAGTGAAAAGTTTATTCGCTAATTGCTTCTTGTCTCCAATCTCTACTGATAACTGAAAACTGATAACTGAAAACTGAAAACTGAAAACTGATAACTGATAACTGATAACCCCCTCTTCCCTTAGACTCCACATTCGGAAAGAAGGATTCAAGAAACTCAGACTACGGGTAGAGAAAGCCAACCACGTAAGAAATAGTAAACAGAAGCCAAATACTCATCAATCACTCGCGTAGTTACCGTTAAAGCTTGAACCGAAGGCAGAAAATCAACAAAATCTAAACGTCGCCTGGGTGTAGCTAAGGGCTGAAATGTATAAAAATCAGTCGGTCGAGGAACCACTTCTAAACCAGCATTAGCAAAAGTAAGAGTAGCGCGACGAACATTAATCGCCGAAGTAACCAGAATAACTGGTTCGTCTGCCAAGCCTCGCTGAGTTAAAATTTCCCTGACTTGAATTGCAGAAGTACGCAAATCAACTCCTGTCGGTTCGATCTCAATCCGATTGCGGGGAACGCCAAATCTTTCTAGCAAGTCAGCCACATCATTAGCTTCGATTCGCCTTTCTGCTGGTCCTTCTAAATTAGCTCTCGGTCCGGCACTAACAATCACCAAAGGTGCAGAACCTTCTTGATAAAGCTGGGCAGTATAGAGAAGGAGAGATCCTCGGTCTGTTAACTGAATCTGAGTACGATAAGGTAAATAAGGCTCAGTGGTTCCCTGTGCTAACAAAACAATCGCTCCCGCATCTTGCGCTCCGAAGGGAGTCAGGGGAACTGGACATTCTACCTCACAAATCTCTGTGCGTAGCTGTTCGACTCGAATCGCTTCTTGTTCTGCCGCCTGTGCCAAACTGTAAGCAACTACAGGTAAACTCGAAAATAGCAAAATTATGAATGCTGCCCAGATTAATCCCGGTCCGGGCTTGCTGATACCTCCTTTTTTGATGCGTATTGCCCCTAAAAACAGTAGGAAAATCGCCAAGCCCAAAGGTCGAAACAAAACTGAGAGGAGACTCCAAGCTGGAAGAACTACCGGAGTATTGGGATCGATAAAACCAACAATAATAATCGATAAAAGTAAGATTGCCCCAACAATAGCTAACCACCGTCTGGGAATGAGCCGCACCAGCAGGTTATACAGTAGTATGCCAATCAGCAGCCACAGGAGGATTCGGGTAATTAGTAAGAACATAGGAATTAGTTGTTAGTGGTCATTTTTCTGTTTTTAGAGGAGCAGTGGTTGCAATTACCTCACCAAGAGCATAGTATTTGTCGGTAATTGACACAATCGTCTTTTATGCTTATATTTTGCTTATCTTTTTGCAGACCTTCTGGAGTTAGATAACGTTGAATTTGTCTTGGTTGGGCTTTCCTGAACTAATTATACGATCGCGCCACCAGGTAAAATTTTTTGAGATAATAGCGATCGCTACTTTTATCTGTAGTTGAAAAAATGGTTTTGCCTCGACTTTTTTCCATTTTCCGTATCTTTTTGCTTGCTGGTTTTTTGGTCTTTCCTGCTTGTCAAAAAGAACCAGCTTCTCTGACTCGTCCTGAACCTTTACCACAAGATCCTTTGATCAAAGTTTATTTCAATAATAATCAAACTAGAGGCGCTGATTACACTGAACCTTATCGAAAGATAACTCGACCGGGGGATGATTTGGAAACAATTATTATTGATGCTATTAATTCGGCAAACTCTACTATCGATCTTGCCGTTCAAGAGTTTCGTTTACCAAAAGTCGCCCAAGCTCTCGCTGAACGTCACCAAGCAGGAGTCCCAGTTAGAGTAATCTTAGAAAATACCTATAATCGTCCTTGGAGTAGCTTGACTGACACAGAAGTAAGCAAACTTAATCTAAGAGAAAAAAGACGCTATCTCGATGCAATTGCTCTCATCGATCTTAATAAAGATAATCAACTTAGCACTGAAGAAATTAACGAACGAGATGCCTTGATTATCTTGAAAAATGCAGGTATTCCTATTCTTGACGATACCGCCGACGGTTCTAAAGGAACAGGTTTAATGCACCATAAATTTCTCGTCATCGATAACTATACCGTAATTTCTAGTTCGGCAAATTTAACTCTTAGTGGCGTACACGGTGATTTGTTAACACCAGCAAGTCGCGGTAATGCTAACAATCTGCTCGTTATTAAAGACACTAAATTGGCTAGTTTGTTCGCGCAAGAATTTAACCTGATGTGGGGTGATGGAGTTGGCGGAAAATTAGATAGTAAATTTGGCTTAAAAAAACCACTCCGTCCTACAGAAAAATTAGTTATTGGTAATAATATTGTTTCCTTAAGATTTTCTCCTACTTCTACTACCCTTCCTTGGAGTGATACTAGTAATGGTTTAATTGGCAATACGCTTAAAAATGCTACTCAAACAATCGAATTAGCCCTATATGTCTTTTCCGAACAAAACCTAGCCGATCTTCTCGAAACTCGTCACCAAAAAAATGTAGCAATTGAGGCTTTAATTGACTCTAGTTTCGCCTTCCGTAACTACAGTGAAGGACTAGATATGTTAGGAGTTGCCCTCAGTAATAAATGTCAGTATGAAGCAAATAATCGTCCTTGGCAAATACCTCTTGCTACTGTAGGCGTGCCTGAATTACCAGAAGGTGACTTACTGCATCACAAATTTGCTGTTGTCGATGGTAAAACTGTAATTACAGGTTCTCAAAATTGGTCAGCCGCCGCAAATTATACCAACGATGAGACTGTTTTAGTAATTGAAAATCCTACCGTTGCCGCTCATTTTCAACGTGAATTTGCCAGGTTGTATGCAAAATCTGTTTTAGGTGTACCAATAGCCATTCAGGAGAAAATTACCGCAGAAGAGCAAGAATGTCCTGAAATTACCACAGCTTCTGAGAAAAATATACCACAAGGATTAATTAATATCAATACTGCCACAAAAAAAGAGTTAGAAACTTTACCTGGAATCGGACCAAAATTAGCACAAAAAGTCATTGAAACTCGTCAAGAACGACCTTTCACATCTTTAGAAGATTTACAGCGAGTTTCGGGTATTGGTGCTAGTTTAGTAAATAAGTTAGAAGGGCGGGTTACTTGGTGATAGGTTGACGTACTCCTCCTACTAAAGGCGCTATATTTCTCTAATTTCTCTGGCTTTCGTGATTAAAATCACTAGCATTTTCAGCTTCTAATCACGTTGAGACAAGATCCGCGATCGCCGTAAGAGTTGATGACCTTCACAAAGCACAAATGGGTAAAATCACGGTATTAGTAAGGAATCAATGGGATTATAAAGTTGTAGAGCTGATGAGTTCCGCCATGTTTCCTCAACTCGTTCTTCTTCCCGGTGCAATTTCTGAAATCCTTGTTTCCGTTAGCGATACTGGCATTTTAACTCAAGCAGATCGCTATGGACTTATGGCAGCCACTTTAGATGAGTCTCTCGATGAAGAAGAAAGAAGATGCGTTAACCGACTGCTACGATCTGTTCTCAAGGGACGGGTGAAAGTAGCGGAGCAAATTTCAGCTCTTGCTTAAGTAATTTATTATTTCTAACTAAGAGCAAGACAATGATTTCTATTCGCGATTTAGCTAACCAAGCAATAACCAGTGGCTATCTGAGTTTAAGCGCAGAGGAAAAACTACGCAATCTACTTTGTCAACATTACGACCTTGAAGATTTAGACGCTTTCATGAAACTACAAGTGGAAGCGATGGAAGGTAGGGTTCGCCAGGAATCGAGGGAAAAAGGAAAATTTGCCCACTCATCATGTAGTTAATTGGAGACAAGAGCGATCGCGGCTCATCCAGAATCATTTCCACTCGATCGCCGTTTTAAATCTTAAGTAAAGGGTGCGCTCTTGACGCACCCAAAAAAAGTAAGCAAATTAACTTCTTAATGTCAAGCCCTTTGGTTCAAATCACTGATGACAATATCCTCTCCCACCTCAACATCAGTTAGCATCTTTTGCCGAACAGAACTAGCTTTTTTCGCCTCTTGAGTCATCTTTTCGGCTTTTAAACGTCCTTTGGCTTTAATCCCACTTGCCATCACTTGCTCCACCTCTTGAGACAGTTGTGGTCGAATCTCTGCATCGATAACGTTCACAACTTCAGCAATTTCTGAATCTGTCTTCGCTGCTGCTTCGAGCTTTCGGGTTAGCACGTCTATACCGTACTCCTTTGGTTCTTGCTCTACAAGTTCTGGTTGATAAGTTACTCGCTCGATCGCACTAGCTGTGTCTGGGACTTTACGCCACAATAATTGTTTAAGTTTGCCCATTTGCTCTAAGACTTTATCTCCCAATTCGGGTAATTTTTCGCCCAGGTTTTCCCCAACCTTTTCCACCATCTTGGTTAGAAAAAGGGTTACAAGTGCGGTGGTAGTTAGTGTTTCCATAATTCCTCATTCAACTCAGTACCTATTTCTGTTTTACCCCTTGCACCTTACTATTTCCGGTTTTTTGAGATTAAATTTTGTCAATTAACCAGAAAATGTGCGATTTGTATTTCAATGTTTCCCTGATTTTATTAATTTTTGTAAAAAAAATAAACGATTAGCATAAAAGGCTGAATATTGGACGAATAAAAATATAGAACTGTCTATCAAGCAGACTTACAACAGTAGAACACTAAAACAAAAGGAACTGACTTTCATCAGCTAACTCAAAATCGTTCAGTCTACCAAATTCAAGTGAAAAATATGTCTTCAAATTCTCCTGAAATTTCCCAAAAAGCTGCTAAAAATCTCCAAGCTGGTCGAGATATCAAGATTGGCGATATCATCCAAACCATCAATCAGTCTAAACCAGACTTTTTTGAACCTAATCCAAAGCTATTCGAGTCTAGCGACTTTCTCAGTCCCAAACCAGATTGGGAAAATGCTCTCATGAAGATTCTTCGGACAAACCGTCTTTTAGTAATGGGAGACAGCAACGAGATCGATAAAGCAACTTTAGCTCGTTATTTGGCATGGAAATTTCAAGCAATTCTAGATGGGGGAGCTTCTTCTCATCGGGGAAATACTCAAATCAAAGAATGGAATCGTAGCTCAGATATACAGAGTCTCGATGTCGCCTTTCAGAAAGAAGAGAAAACTACAATTTTCGTTTTGACTCAAATTGCGCCAAAAGATATTGGCTATGACTTATCCCGCATTCAAAAGGCGATAACTTCTCACAATCATTATGTCGTAGTTAGCACAATTACACCTAAAGACAAATGGAAGTTACCCGAAAATGTTGAGAAATGCTGGCGAAACATAGAGGCTGAAGATATCTACGATCCAGAGGACTTAGCGAATCTTCTCAAGAGGAAATTGGAAAAGGTTAAACAGTCTTTGGCTGACGAAACTCTTCAAATTTTTGAGAGATTGAGGCTCGGAGAAATAACAGAACAATTAAAGACTCCCGATCGCATCGATCGCTTTGTAGAATTGCTCGGCGCGGAAAAACAACCTCTCCAGGAAGCAAGAGTTCAGGAGCTGATTAAAATTACAACCGATCGAGACCAAAAAGACAATATTCAATTTTGGTATTACACCCTTCTCAAACCTCGCGAACAGCTATTAGCATTAGGACTGAGCTTGTTTAGCGGTTGTTTTGACGACCAATTTTTTGCGGCTCTAGAAGAAGTTACAACACACGTTTGGCAGCGAAGAGATGCTTCTTTGCGCGCTCCTGATTATTGCGACCTAGACAACTTACGCAACTTTTTCAACTTTGTTGAAACAGAGGAGTCTGGAACTAAAATAGAAAGCCGTATTTCTGACCAGCGTAGGCTGATCTTTGAAGTGGCGTGGAACAGCCACCGCAGACAAATTTTAGCTGCACTGCCACAGCTTGAAAAGCTGGTTAAGGAGTCGGCATCTAAAAGAACAATTAATCAAGAGTTATATGGCTCTTCAGAACGGCGCAAACAGCTTCGCGATTCGATTGGCGATGCGATTAGTGATATCGGTTTGATTGACTTTAGCGCCGTAGAAGGTACGTTGTATCAGCTAGCAGCAGACCGAGAGATCGAAGTACAAGCGATCGCAGCTTACACGATGGCACGCTGGCTTAGCGATCCGCAATATCAGCAGGAAAAACTTTTTCAAATCCTTCAAAGCTGGCAGTCGGATGCACGAATTATTAGCGTTTTAAGGTCGATATTGCAAAAACTCGATGAGAGCAATACGGAGGAACCACAAGACTATGTGCGGGCGACAATTGCTCTGACAATTGGCTATGCAGCACAGTTCTACCCGCCGCAAGATCCCTCAGATAGTAATTCGGGTCTTCCCTCTCAACTGTGCGATCGCCTGAAAAATTTGGCTGACGACCCCAACAGTTTAGTTCGCGATCGCCTTGCTTCTGATACTTTGCCGAGAGTCGTTCCTTTGCATTTAATACAACTTCGACCCTTGCTGTGCTATATGATGCGATATCCAGATTTAATCCCATCTATTAGCGCGAGTCTGGCAGTCGCCTATTCTATCAAGCCTGAAGCTGTTGAAGAAATGCTTAAAACTTGGAGCAATAATCAGCCTGATCGATTTTTAGATGGCGAACCCCCATCTCGCGAACATCCATCTCGCGAAAATCTGTTGGCAACCGTAGCCTTAACCTATGGTGCAATTGAAGGAGAACCCCTTAAAGCCTTTGAACGCCTGCAAACTCTTCTTGAACAAAACAATCATCCTTTCATCCGCCAAGCAGTTATTGAAGCGATGGGAGTTCAACTGTCTCAAAATTTTAATGACTTAGAAAATAATGACGATCGCGATGCTCTGTTCGAGGTAACTACTCAACTCACCCGTGACGAACGAAAGCAAGTTGTGGCAATCCTGACCGAGATTTATCTAGCTCAGCGCGAACGGTTAGAGGGAGGCGATCGCGTTATTAAAATCAACGATCGCTTCTATCGTATCTGGCTCGACTCCCACCAACGCCCTCGGACTGCGGTGGAACAAACAATGAATCGCTGGATCAAAAAAGAGCCTAACGATACCAATGCTTTAGCCCAAGAAATTGCCACAGAAGCTTTATTTAAATTTGCTTCTGTGTTTGAACTCGAAGAAGAGCGCATTAAATCTTTGCAGGAAGATACAGACAAACAAAGCTTTGTTACTAAGCCAACTGTGGGAGAAATCATCAGTACAAGACCCGAATACGGATTATATCTCGACAAATTAGTTCCGTGGATTGCAACTCGACAAAATGAAGGCTATCGACCTTATGTCCGCAACTTGTTACCTGAAGCCTTGAAACTTCATAAAATCCGCAACCAAGCAATGGATTTTGTCTTGGAGAAGTGGAAAAAGGCTGAAGATGAAGAGCGAAGAAATGACGAGCAAATCAAAAAAATCTCCGATTTTCTAGAAGAGGGATTCTTCTGGGCAAAGTATCTGAATTGGTTAATCGCTAGCAGTGGTGTTTTGCTGATTGCGCTGGGTATTGTCGCGATCGATCTCGTCAGGAATCGCCCCATACTCGATCCTGTACCCCCCCTTGGTCAGGGGACAGGAGAAGAACCGCCAATCTCCGATTCAATAATTCCGATCGCTCCTTTTGGTGTTGTTGAAGACGAACAATCTCCTAACTTCGATCGAGGGTCGTTAACCGTAAAATTTAGCGCCAACGGTACACCTAGCGATCGCCTGGGCATTGTTGAGTCTGGTGAAATTGGAATTGAGGGAACTGACGTAACCTACGAAGGAGTCCCTATCGGTCGTTTCAGTGGGGGTGAAGGAGTAGAACCTCTCGTAGTCAACTTTAACGATGGTGCTACGCGAGAAGCTGTTGAAGCTCTGATACGCCAGATTACCTACGATAATGTTTCTGATAACCCGACTCCTGGGGAGCGGAAAGTAGAATTCCAGCTTACTGATGGAGACGGTGGTACCAGTAATACCCTCTCGACAATTATTCACGTCTTTGCTAGTGAGACTGCTCTCGATCTGAAGGTTCCTGGCGAGCAAACTGTCAAAGAAAATACTAATCTACCCATCAGTGGTATCAGTATTGATGCTCCCGACAATCAAAAAGCAACCGCGATCCTGGAAGTAAATAATGGTACGCTGACGCTGAAGAGTGACGTAGCTAATGGCTTGAGTGCCGATAATATTCGCAATAACGAAACTCAACAAGTTACCTTGACAGGAACTGTTGCTCAAATTAACGCTACCCTAGCCGATACTGCGGCGATCGCTTACAAAGGCAATCCCGAATTTAGCGGTTCTGACTCCCTAACTGTCACAGTCACTGAAGAAGGCAAAAATGTCGAAAATGGGTTGGTCTGGCCACCTAACGCTCAAATTCCCAAGACTCTTAGCCAGAACATTAGCGTCACTGTGGAAACGGCAAATCCTCCCCCAATAATTACGCTTCCCCCCGCAAAATTAACCAATGAAGACACGGACTTAACCCTTGATGGTATTCAAATTAGCGACCCGAACAGCAAAGACTTGACACTCATCCTAGCAGTTAATAACGGCACCCTGACGATTAAAACCGACGTAGCAGAAGGCTTAACGGCTGAGAATATTCAAGGCAATCAAACCCAGAGAGTCAGGCTTCAAGGCAGTATCGAGCAAATCAACAAAACTTTGGTAAGTTCTAATGGTGTTATTTATCGAGGAAATCCCAATTTTAGTGGGAATGATTTGTTAGAGATTAGTGCGAGTGACACTCAGAAATTGACCCGGAATACGCTCAGCATAACTGTTAACGACCGTCCTACCCTCAGTATTCCAGAATCTATTACTACTGAAAGCGGGATAAGGATCGAAAAAGTCGAAGCTTTAGCTATAATTAACCAATATTTACAGGCAAAAGAAAGAATATTTGCTTTTCCCTACGATCGCGAACTTGCTGCTCGGATTCTTACTGGAAAAGCCTTTGCCGAGAAAGTATCTCAACCGGGCGGAGGTTCGCTGGAATGGTTGCGGGAAAATCGAGCATACTGGATTTACGGAGAACAAAACGTAGAACCGATTGGTTCGCTCTCTGTTACAGGCGATGAAGTGAATCTTGATGTCCGGATAAGGGAGGAACTTGCCTACTATGAAAACGGAATACGGGAATATTCGGGAACTAACGTAGGTAACTACAAATTCACGCTACAAATGGATGATAATGTTTGGAAAATCTCGAATATTCAATCAAAATAGTTTTATTGCTAACAATTAGGGTGCGCGATTAACGCACCCGAAAAAAGTAAGCAAATTAACTTCTTAAAGTCACGTCAAACTTATCGGTAAGTGCTTCGCGAACTTTATTGTGAACGGGTTCGACTTCTTCGTCGGTGAGAGTGCGATCGCTGGAACGATAAGATAAGCTAAAGGCTAAACTTCGCTGTCCTTCTGCGACGTTTTCACCGCGATATTCGTCGAATAGTTCTACTTTTTCGAGTAATTTACCACCTGCTTGCTGGATTGATTTTGCGATTTCTGCAACCCTAAGTTTCATTGGTGCAAAAAAGGCGAGATCTCTTTCCACTGCCGGATAAGATGAGTAAGCTTGGAAGCGAGGAACGAGGATATCTTCTTGCTTCATTCCCGCAAATATTACCTCTACCGCTAAGTTAAAAACATAAACCTCATCGGGTAAATTTCTTTCTTGGCGTAATTGAGGATGGAGTTGTCCAAATGTACCTAAACGTTTCCCATCTAACCATAACGAAGCTGTACGTCCAGGATGTAGCCGAGAATCTTCGCTCTCAGGCTGATATTCGACTTTTAGCCCTAAACGAGAAAAAACACTTTCTAGCAAGCCCTTGGCTTCAAACCAAGTCATTGCAGACTCTTTTCCACCATGCAACCATCGGTTTCCAGATAATAAAGATCCGCCCATGATTCCGGCAACTGCATCGGCTTCTTGAATTTTACTTCCCTCTCGCCAGAAAATACGCCCAATTTCAAAAGCGTTTAACGCACCATTTCCTTGAGATTGGTTATACTCAAAAGCATCGATTAAGCCAAAAAGTAAGTCTTTTCGCAAAGCCGAGTATTCAGTAAATAAAGGATTAGCGAGCGCAATTTCAGCTAATTCTGGATTTACTAACGAGTATTGCACGACTTCTGTGAGTCCTACTCCCCGGAATGCTTCTCGTAGCTTGTTTTTCATCTGCTGGCTAACAGACAAATACCCAGGTTCGGTTTTACTAGGTAAAGTATCGCAGAAGCGATCGTAACCGTAAAGACGAGCAACTTCTTCAATTAAGTCTATTTCTCGTTCTAAGTCTCGATAGCGATAAGGAGGTACTTTTACCTGCCAGGTTTGAGGCTGGGCTGAGATTGTGGCTACTTGACAGCCTAAAGCGGTCAAAATGCGTTCGACATCGGCGGCTGGGATATCCTCAATCTTCTCTCCAGAGTTAACTTTACCCAAAAGGCGATGAACTCGATTTAAACGCAGTTCGATGCTTCTCGTCCAACTTGTTTTATCGGGGCGCACATCAGCTATTTTTTGACTTACAGGGGTACCCTCAGCCAATTCCTGCAAAAGTGCGATCGCCCGCGCACAAGCAAGATCTAACTCTGCCTGGTTGACACCGCGCTCGTAACGTGCTGAAGATTCTGTGCGTAAACCTTGGGCGCGACTGGAACGCCGTATAACCACTGAATCGAATAAAGCTGCTTCCAAAAGCAAATTTTCCGTATTTTCACTGACTTCTGTTTCTTCGCCACCCATCACCCCAGCCAAAGCCACTGGTCGATCGTTCGCTGTAATCAACAAATTCGCTGTTTGTAGCTTACGAGTCTGACCGTCAAGGGTGTCGAGCGTTTCGTTTTCTCTAGCAAAACGAACGCCAATTGTCAAGGCTTTACTTGGGGTAAAATTTACCAAGCGATCCCAATCAAAAGCGTGAAGAGGTTGCCCCCATTCCAGGAGAATATAGTTAGTCACATCAACGACATTATTAATGGGACGGACACCAGCCGCTTGTAGTCGCCATTGTAACCAATCAGGCGAAGGAGCAATCTTGACATTTTCAATAATTGTCCCGATGTAAGCTGGACTTGCCTTACCCTCAGCGACATTCACTTGGAAAGCCTTATCGCCTGGAGAAATAGACAACTTAGGAGCTTGAGGCAGTTTGAGGGAAGCACCAGTCAAAGCCGCCACCTCTCGCGCCACACCCACCATACTCAAAGCATCAGCACGATTTGCCGTCGATGTCAAGTCTAAAATTACATCATCAAGCCCTAACAAAGGACATACATCAGCACCCAAAGTGAGATTTTCTTGAGGGAAGATATAAATCCCCTCAGACTCCTTTTCTAAACCCAGTTCAGCCAGAGAGCAAATCATTCCCTCAGAGCGAACCCCACGCAGTTTAGTCGAGCGTAACTTGAGATCGATTATCGGCAAATAAGTACCAGGAGTTGCCACCGGGACAAAAATTTCCGGGCGGACATTAGCAGCCCCACAAACAATATTACTAGGTCGATCTTGACCGATATCTACTTGACAAACTCTGAGTTTATCAGCGTTAGGATGAAGTTGAACCTCTAAGACCTTACCAACTACTACACCATCAGCAAGAGTACGGCGATCGATAAGGTCTTCTACCTCAAAACCTGCCACCGTCAAAGTTTGTGCTAATTCTTGGGGAGAGAGAGTCACCTCCACCAATTCCCGCAACCAATTTAAAGAGATCCGCATTTACTCGTAGCTTTTTTTCACGCGACCAAAAATATTTTACCTTTCTTCGAGACAGTTGTAGTTTCGGTAATTGAGAGTAGCCAATTATCAGCAAAAAAATGTTCTTTTACCGAAACTTAAAACCTGAACGGAGAAATATTTACTAAATCTTTAAAAATGGGAGAGCATAAATATATAACAATCGCCTGCGGAGAAAGATATTTCGAGAAAAAGTAAGATATCCTGTTGTTAAAGCTAACAAAAATCCTAATCTAAGTCCCAAGTAGATTCGGGTACGCAGGTAGATAGTGAGAGTACGGCAGTACAAAATGATACCCAAAGCACGAGTAACCGAAAATTAGGTAGTCGGTTAAGATCGTGAAGAGAAAGACTTTTGTTCTCACATCTTCCTCAAGCAAGATGCTGATAGCTGCTCATCCAACTAAGGAAAAAGCACTCCAGCAGCAGATATCCCCGATTACTGGGATAAAGTAGGTGAGTCCCATCACGGACAATGCTATATCGGTGAAAGTTGAATGAGCTACTGCCTAAATCCCGACTGTCCTAAGCCTAAAAACCCAGAGAGCGCCCAGGAATGTCTTGCCTGCGGCTCAAAGTTGTCATTGTTATTGAGCGGTCGCTACCGAGTAATCAGAATTTTGGGTCAAGGTGGGTTTGGAAAAACCTTTTTAGCGCGCGATCTCTCTCTTCCGGGTAATCCTAGTTGCGTAATCAAACAACTGCGTCCGAATACCACTGCACCACATATGTTACAGATGGCGCGGGAGCTATTTAATCGCGAAGCAGAAACCCTAGGAAGGATCGGCAATCATCCCCAAGTGCCTAGATTACTAGACTATTTTGAAGATAACCAACAGTTTTATTTGGTTCAAGAGTATGTTAAAGGTTATAACTTCCAACAAGAAATCAAGAAAAACGGACCAATGAGTGAAGCAGGAGTAAGGCAATTTCTCAGTGAAATTTTGCCCTTACTGCAATACATTCACTCCCAGCAAGTAATTCATCGGGATATCAAACCAGCCAACTTGATTCGTCGCGAAGAAGACCGGAAATTGGTTTTAATTGACTTCGGAGCAGTAAAAAATCAAGTTGACCCAGTTGCAGCAGCGAATACCTCCGATCAAACAGCATTGACAGGATTTGCGGTGGGAACCCCAGGCTTTGCACCGCCAGAGCAAATGATGATGCGACCAGTATATGCGAGTGATGTTTACGCGGTGGGAGTCACTTGTGTTTATTTGTTAACTGGGAAATCGCCCAAAGACTTAAATTATAATCCCTCAACTGGAGAAATGGTCTGGCAGCAATACGTTCACGTCAGCGATCATTTCGCCAACGTTTTGAGAAAAATGCTCGAAGTTTCCGTACGCGATCGCTATCAAAGTGCTGATGAGGTTCTCCGGGCGCTCGATCTCGAACCTTATCTGGATAGTTTAGCTCAGGGGATGATTACTTCGGCAAATAATCCTGGTAAATCTAAGGGCGGTGTCTTTGATAGCGGTGATTTTGATGCACCGAGTTCGCCGTCTTCTCCGACTTCTGCGACTGCGAAGTTAGCAATGGCAATTAAAAAGCGGAAATCTCGCCAAAATAATACTGGTGTTGGTAATAATTTATATACTTCAGGAGCAAGTTTCGGTCGCTTAACTCCTCCAAGCAATATGGGGGGAAATCAATCACCAAGAAGCAGTTCTGGAAGTAAAAAAAGAATAAGCAACCGGATGGATGCGCAAACAGTCTTGACGAGCTATCAAAAAGGAAGACGCGATTTTACTGACCAAAATTTAAGTTTGCTCAATCTTCAAGAAGCTAATTTGTCCAAGGGAATTTTTCATCAATCTAAGTTAACTAAAGTTAACCTGGCAGGAGCAAATCTGACTAATGCTGATTTTGGGAAAGCGAATTTGACTAATGCAAATTTGCGGGATGCGAATTTAGGTCGGGCTTACTTAAGCTACACGAACTTAGAAGGAGCGGATTTGCGGGGTGCTGACCTGAGTTTTGCTTATCTCAATTATGCAAATTTGAAAAATACTAATTTATGTGGTGCTAATCTGACTAATGCCAAGGTGACAGAAGAACAACTCGCCCAAGCAAAGACTAATTGGACAACAATTATGCCCAATGGAAAGCGAGGTTTTTGGTAAATAATCTTCGTTCGCAGTTGGTAATTGGTGAGTAAATTATTCAGCCAAAATCCCGCAGTGAAAATCAGTCGTAAAAGGGGAAAAACTCACTCAGTATTAGTTGCTAATTCGGAAACGGAAATCTCCAGCTTGAAGTCGAGAGGTTTATTAGCTCTAGAAACGATGACAAATTCATAATAACCCGTTTCTGGGAGCGTTCCTGACCAAGTATTTTCGGTAGAATCTTCCACTAAAGTGACATTACCTGTAGGACTGTAGAGAGAAAGCAAAGCGCGATCGCTACTTTCCAGACTAATTTCTAAGAACCGATCGGCTTCTAGTTGAGCGATGTAAACTTTGCCTCCTCCAGGTTCGAGAGTACCGCGAGCAATATTTTCCTCAGTTTTACCATCGAAAAAAAGTTCGCCGAGAAGTTCGGTTGTTTGTAACGCTTTCAGTTGGTCAAAGACGATCGCACTCCAAACTTGACCGATAGGTTCATCAAAAAACTGCTTGTCTTCCTGTTCGGGAAAATGCTCAAAAAAATCTGCATCTGCAAGATCGTAAAGAGTCCGACTGCTCACGCGCTCCTGGTTAGCCTGTTGTATCCAACGCTGGCGATCGGCTAAAGTGTAACTACCTAAACCTCGACGCGCTTCATCAGAAAGATCGGCTAACATATTTAACAATTCTTGTGCTTGATAGTCCCAACGATGTCGCCATTGAGAATCTTCTGGGTTATTTGTCGGAATGCGTCCTTCTTGTTCGGGGTATTTTTCCCAATACACTTCGTTGACTAAACCGATAAAAAAATCGTATTCAATCGCGAGATTAATGCGGCGAGAACGCAAAATTTCTTTGCGAGAGCGTTCCGTCACCGACAAATCCGTTGCTGGCTTTGGTTCGGGGTCATCTCGGAGAGGAAAACTCACCTTTTCTGGCAGATTTTCCAGAGTCTCGCGATCTGACTTATCGAGTTGTTGCGATCGCACGTTTGATTCTAACCAAGCATTACCCGCAAACCAACCTAGACTTGCTGCACCGAAAACCACTGTTAAACCCAGAGTGATTTTACCCACTAAACTGAAAGCAAGCTTAAATTTTGAATTTGGCATCCAATTCTCTTCGGTTATTGGTTTAGCTGCTTTACTCTGAGGATGTTGTCGAACCACATGAACACAGCCCGGTAGAGGTTCCCAAAAAACTGATAATACATCTGTCGCGGTTTGGGGGCGATCGCTCCGTTCCTCACCAAGCATTTGCTCTAAAATTTGTCTCAACTTCGGACTTAGATTGGTTTGCTGTTTCCAGTTCCATTCTAAAGTTCGTAAATCAATCAAATGTTGGGGTTTTTTCCCACTCAACAGCACTAAAGCTGTGACTGCTAAAGCATACAGATCGCTATTCGGTGCAACTTTTCCTGCTTGGAGTTGCTCTTGGGGAGCATATCCATTGCGACCAAAAACGGTTGTCCTTTTCTTGCGAGTGTCAGTAAACTCAGATACTAATTCCTCGGTTACTTGAGAAATCAGACCAAAATTAATTAATGCTGGCATTCCATCGGTTTGACGCAAGAGCAAATTATCCGGACAAATATCTTGGTGAACTACCCCCATTGCGTGAATGTACTGTAAAACAGGTAAAAGCTGTCGGAAAAGTTCAGTAATTTCTGCTTCACTAAATTGTAGTCCTTGTTTTTTACGAGCATTGAGGAAAAAGTGATAAGTTTGCCCTTCAAAGTATTCCTCTACCAAAAACAAACTTAGTTTACCCTCTGTCTCACAACGCAAAAATTCCCGCAACTTAGGAATTTGCGGATGTTGTAGCTGAAAGAGAAGATCTGCCTCAACCCGTAATCTTTCTTGAGCTTGAGCCAGAATAGAAGCATCTTGAATTTGAGGAAGTAACTCCTTTAAAACACATAGTTGATTGCACGTATGTAAATCCTCTACTAGATAAGTAGAGCCTATCCCCCTACTCAAGCGTCGGGAACCGTTAGACGAGCCTATAGATTTTAGTTGACGCAGCAACCGATAGCGATCGCACAAGATTGTCTCAGACCGATCGAGAGAATTTTCCATAAACAGTTAGTATCGTTCCTTTAGCCTTTCTTTAGTTTTACAAGTAGACTCAGCACTCATGTTGGTTCCATACCCTAAGCATCTAGAGAATTTTAGAGATCGTCAATTAGTTTAAAATAACCTTTAAATTTTAGGTAGCTGTTGAGCTTGTTGAGCTAGAGAAAAAGCTTTTTTCCCGAGCGATCGCTGACACCAAGCATTGTCTCACTCAACCAAGCCCAAAGCGATCGCTGCGGACTAGGAAAATCAAATCGTTCTCTTCTGTTGGCGACATCCTCAGTCTGAAGGGAAGTCTGAGCTATGCACTTTAATAATTTGATTAACAATCCTTTAACCATCAATAATTAATTATTAACTAAGAAAATGTTTGTCGAAAACAGAATCTTTCTCAAGGAGGATATATGACTCTCAAATATTAGAGAATCTTGAGAAAAAATTGGCATTAAAAGAATCATCTCAAAAAACTAAAATCAAGCTAGGGGAAGGGTTACAAGCCCAAAATAACAAACTCGCAAGGCTGGAGTGACACTAACTATATTTGATGAGAAAAGCTTGAAGATTTATTAAAGCTAAAAAAAAGGTAACTATTCCTAGGGACTAGAGTCAAAGATTGAGTAACATTACAAAAAAGAAAGAGTTAATCAAACATATATGACAGTAGCACCTGACAAAAAAGCTCAATCTTCTAGCTCAGAAAACAAGCCAGCAAGCGCCACAGTCGAAAAAAAACCTCTCAGCGCTGAAGAACTGCGTAAAATGAACGCCTATTGGCGTGCAGCTAACTATCTAGCGGTAGGACAAATTTATTTGTTGAATAACCCACTGCTCAAAAAACCTTTGCAACTCGAAGATGTCAAGCCGAGGCTCCTTGGTCACTGGGGGACGACACCGGGACTAAACTTTCTCTACGTTCACCTCAACCGGATTATCAAGAAATTCGACCAAAACATGATTTATATTGCCGGTCCAGGTCATGGCGGTCCGGCGATCGCAGCAAATACCTACCTAGAAGGTACTTATAGCGAGTATTATCCTCATGTTTCTCCAGACGCAGAGGGGATGAAAAAGCTATTTAAACAATTTTCCTTCCCTGGCGGGATTCCCAGTCACGTCGCGCCAGAAATTCCCGGTTCAATTCACGAAGGAGGCGAACTCGGTTATGCTTTATCTCATGCCTTTGGTGCCGCTTTCGACAATCCAGACTTGATCGTTTCGTGTATCATTGGCGATGGCGAAGCCGAAACAGGTGCTTTAGCCACCAGTTGGCACGGAAATAAGTTTCTCAACCCAGTCCATGATGGCGCAGTCTTGCCAATTTTGCATCTCAACGGCTACAAAATTGCCAATCCGACAATTATGGCAAGAATGTCCCACGAAGAGTTAACCAGCTTATTTGTGGGCTATGGTTACAAGCCTTACTTTGTGGAAGGTTCCGACCCCGAAATGATGCACCAGTTGATGGCAGGAACCTTAGATACAGTTATTGCCGAGATTAAGCAGATCCAAGCAGAAGCCCGCGCCAACGGATTCAAAAAACGTCCTCAGTGGCCCGCGATCGTCTTGATCTCGCCCAAAGGTTGGACCGGACCAGCAGAAGTAGACGGCAAAAAAACCGAAAATTATTGGCGATCGCACCAAGTCCCCCTATCAGGACTAGCCAAAAATCCCGACCACCTGAAAATGCTCGAAGCCTGGATGAAGAGTTACAAACCTGAAGAACTCTTCGATGAAAACGGAACCCTCATCACAGAATTAGCAGAATTAGCTCCCCAAGGACAAAGGCGTATGAGCGATAATCCTCACGCCAATGGTGGTTTACTCCTGAAAGCACTGAAAATGCCTGATTTTGAGGATTACGCTGTTGAAGTGGAAAAACCCGGAATCGTTCGCGCTGAAGCAACCCGCATCATGGGACGCTTCCTCCGGGATGTTATGAAGAAAAATCCTACTAACTTCCGCGTCATGGGTCCCGACGAAACCGAATCTAACCGTCTCGGCGCCTTATTCGAGGTAACAGACCGCACCTGGACTGCGGATATTCTTCCCGAAGACGAAAACCTTTCCCCTAACGGTCGCGTCATGGAAATCCTCAGCGAACACACTTGTCAAGGTTGGTTAGAAGGATACCTCCTCACAGGTCGTCATGGCTTATTCTCCTGCTACGAAGCCTTTATTCACATCATCGACTCGATGTTTAACCAACACGCTAAGTGGCTGAAAACAACCCGCAACGATATTCCCTGGCGGCGACCGATCGCGTCTCTCAACTACCTTCTCACCTCCCACGTCTGGCGACAAGACCACAACGGTTTCTCTCACCAAGACCCAGGTTTTATCGACCACGTACTCAATAAAAAAGCCGACGTAATTCGCGTTTATCTCCCACCAGATGCCAATTCTCTGCTCTCCGTAACCGACCACTGTCTCCGGAGTCGCAACTACGTCAATGTCATCGTCGCAGGTAAGCAGCTAGAGTTACAGTATCTCAATATGGATGCAGCCATCAAACATTGCACCGCCGGAGTAGGCATTTGGGAATGGGCGAGTAATGACTACGGTAGCGAACCCGACGTAGTAATGGCTTGCGCTGGCGATGTACCAACTTTGGAAACCTTAGCGGCTGTAGACATTCTCCGCCAAAACTTCCCCGATCTCAAAGTACGGGTAGTAAATGTCGTTGACTTGATGACTCTACAACCAGAAACCGAACACCCTCACGGTTTGTCATCGAAAGACTTTGATGCGATCTTTACTACAGACAAACCGATTATCTTCGCCTTCCACGGTTATCCCTGGCTGATTCATCGCCTTACCTATCGCCGGACAAATCATAAAAATCTTCACGTCCGAGGATATAAGGAAGAAGGAACCACAACTACTCCCTTTGACATGGTAGTCCGTAACGATTTGGATCGCTTCCATTTAGTGGCAGATGTTATCGATCGCGTCCCACAATTAGGATATACTGCGGCTTATGCTAAACAGATGGTTCGCGATAAGTTAATCGACCATAAACAGTACGTGACTAAACACGGACAAGATTTGCCAGAAATTCGCGAATGGCAGTGGCCCTACTAAGTCACTTCTGGGATTCTTTTCTGTAAACGCGCACAGTTTTCTCTAGGGGAACTGTGCGTCCCCCTAGTCTATTTAATTACTAACTTGGCTAGCTCATGTCCAGTTAATCAGTTAAAATCCCCCTAAAACGAGGAATGATGATTTGAGCGTATGACAGAAACAGAAACAGAATTTGATACACCTTGGAAAGATATATTAGAAATATACTTTGAGGAATTTATTGATTTCTTTTTCCCTGATGCTCATCGTCAAATTGACTGGACTCAAGGTTATGAATTTTTAGACCAAGAATTGCAGCAAGTAGTCCAAGATGCCGAGTTAGGAAGGCGTTTAGTTGATAAATTAGCAAAAGTATATCTTTTAGAAGGAACAGAAGCTTGGGTTTTAATTCACGTTGAAGTTCAAAGTCAGCGAGAATCAGAATTTTCTCAGCGAATGTTTGT
>NZ_JAAHBQ010000064.1 GCF_020144665.1 Oscillatoria salina IIICB1
TTAGGGGAGAGGTTATAATCAAATGTTTCTTTGACGTTATTGCTGCTATGCCGATCGCTAAATTATTCCTTTTACCTCCTGGTTTAAGCAAACATCGTTCTGCAATTGTCTTCTGGTTGGCGGCTAGCTTGCTGTTTGCGGCGTTTTGTGGCTTTTTAGGTCTGCAAGAAGCATTTCGCGAGGAATACGTCGTTCAGGACGATGCTAGGCAGCACGTTTTCTGGATGCTACGTTTTCTCGATGGGGAATTGTTTCCCAATGATTTAATTGCTGATTACTTTCAATCGGTTGCGCCACCTGGGTATACTGCTATTTATTGGCTGATGGCGAAGTTGGGAGTTAATCCTTTTTTGGTCAATAAATTTTTGCCGATTTTACTAGGATTAATCGCTACTGGTTACTGTTTTGGCATTGTTTGGCAAATTTTTCCAGTACCTTTGGCTGGTTTTTTTGCATCAATGCTACTTAACCAAAGTTTGTGGATGAAAGATGATTTGGTTTCCGCTACACCAAGAGCCTTTGTTTATCCGATATTTTTGGGTTTTCTTTATTATTTGCTAAAGTCGCGAATTACTGCAAGTTTAATAGCGATCGCGTTACTGGGTTTATTCTATCCGCAATATGTTCTTGTCAGCGCCGGTTTATTAATTATCCGTCTTTTTTTCCACAAACAAGATTATTTTCTTTCTGGGCTGGGTTTAGTAGTTGCAGGAGCGATCGTTTCATACTATGCTTTAACTGCGTCAGATTTTGCTCCAGTAATCTCCCCAGAGTTAGCTAAAACGTTACCGGAGTTTTGGGAAGAAGGACGCAGCGCATTTTTTCAAGATAACCTTTGGAGTTTCTATTTGTTGGGAACTCGTAGCGGTTTTTTGCACGTCGGATTAGTTAATCCACCTACCCTTTGCTTTTGGTTGTTTTTAGCGATCGCCTGGAAATTTCCGAATCGATTTCCTCTCATTAAACAGATTACACCAAAAATCGCTCTTTTGTGGGAATTATTGCTCGTCGGTACAGGTTTATTTATCCTCGCTCATCTGCTATTGTTCAAACTCCACCTTCCCAGTCGCTACACCGAACATACTTTGCGGATTGTAGTGGCGATCGCTGCGGGAATCGCTTTAACTATAATTTTCACTGCTGTCAGCAAACTTTGTCAACGGCAAATTCGTCAAAATAGTCAAGTCAACACTAGACAATGGTTAATTTTAGCAGTAACTTTCGCGATCGCGGCGGCGATCGTCTTGTATCCTCTTTGGGAAGAAAGATTTCCTGTCACCAAATATAAAATAGGTCACCAACCTCAATTATACGAATTTTTCCAACAACAACCCAAAGACATTCTCATCGCTTCAACTTCTCAAGAAGTTAACAATCTTCCTAGTTTCTCTCAACGTTCAATTTTAGTTGGTAGAGAATACGCTATCCCTTACCATCTCGGTTATTATAACCAATTTCGCCAACGAATTATCGATTTAATTCAAGCCCAATACAGTCCAGACGTAACAGCCGTAAATCAGTTTATCGACAAATATCAAATCAGTTTTTGGCTTTTAGATCGAGATGCCTTTAGTTTAGAATACCTCGAAAATGAGTGGATCGAGCAATATCCTTCCGCAACGACACAAGCTTTAGCAAATTTAGCTGCCGGAAAAACACCTGTCCTTGCTACAATAAGCGATATTTGTATTGTTTTTGAGACAGAAGAGTTATTTGTTATGGAGGCTGAATGTATTTTAGATCGCTAAAGTCTGATTTTTTCATAGTAAGGACTTTAATCCTCTTTCTGTATGAATCAACTCTCGTTCGTAGTGAGGACTAATCTCCTCCATTCTAGTCTACTTTTCTCTCTGATTAATTTCATAGTAGCGCTAAAGCGCTCACTACAAACTGCTAAGTTAGTAGTGAGGACTAAACTCCTCCATTTTAGGATATTTCTGTCTCCACTTCATTTCACAGTAGCGCTTTTTCGCCTACTACAAACTGCTAAGTTAGTAGTGAGGACTAAACTCCTCCATTCTCATGGATTTTTCTCTCTGATTAATTTCATAGTAGCGCTAAAGCGCTCACTACAAACCATTAAGTTAGTAGTGAGGACTAAACTCCTCCATTTTAGAAGATTTTTCTCTCTGATTAATTTCATAGTAGCGCTTTTTCGCCCACTACAAACTGCTAAGTTAGTAGTGAGGACTAAACTCCTCCATTCTCATGGATTTTTCTCTCTGATTAATTTCATAGTAGCGCTAAAGCGCTCACTACAAACTATATTTATGACAAAAAAATCACGCGAAATATTATTATTATTACTCTGGATTTGTCTCGGGACAATCTTTCGCTTTCTTAATCTCGATTTATTACCACCGTGGACTGACGAATGTGCCACAATCGCCTTTAGTCTCGGTAACAGTTTTCAAATTGTACCAGTCAATGAAATCATTAGCACAGAAGTTTTATTAGCTCCTTTAACACCAAATTCCACCGCTACAGTTAGCGATGTAGTACATCATTTATTTACTGAAAGTACCCATCCGCCAGTTTATTTTATCTTAGCTCATTGGTGGATGAAAATGTTTTCGCCAGCAGCAGGATTAGACTTAATTTGGATTGCGCGATCGCTATCGGCATTTTTTGGCGTTGCTGCGATACCTGCAATGTTTATTTTTGCCAAATTAACAGTTAATTCTACTTTAATCGCCCAAATCAGTGCAGCAGTAATGGCTTTATCCCCTTTTGCTATTTATCTCGCACGCGAAGCCCGTCATTATACCTTAGTCATTTTATTAGTTATTGCTTCTTTAACTTGCTTTATTAAAGCTATCCAACTACTTGACAAACGCGCAACTTTACCTTTTTGGATTTGCTTAACTTGGATTAGCATAAATTGTGTGGGGATCGCCACTCACTTCTTTTTTAGTTTAACTCTTTTAGCCGAACTTTTTGTTTTCCTGGGGCGAGGATGGAGTCAATTTCACAAAGATAAAAACCTCCTGTTGCAATCGCCTTGGCGACGTATTTATTTAGTTGCTGCGGGTACATTAATCGGCTGCTTAGTTTGGTTGCCAATTTTAGGATCTATCTACCAGAGTCCCCTTACCCAGTGGGTTTCTGATGGCGAACCAAGAATTAATTGGTTAGAACCAATTTTACGAATGTTACTGTGGTGGTGGAGTATGTTAATTTTGCTACCGACAGCCTTTAATAACATCTCTCTTTGGGTAGTAGTGATTTCGGGAATGGTAACGATATTATTTCTAGGTTGGGTTTTACCAAAATTGATTTCTGGTTTAAAGTTTTTTGCTCAAGATGGAGAAAATCGTTTAATTACTCAAGCATTAATTGGTTATATCGGTGGCGCGATCGCGCTTTTTTTCCTCTTTACTTACGGTTTGGCTATGGACTTGACACTCGCACCTC
Source organism: Oscillatoria salina IIICB1 (assembly GCF_020144665.1). Lineage (NCBI taxonomy): Bacteria > Bacillati > Cyanobacteriota > Cyanophyceae > Oscillatoriales > Oscillatoriaceae > Oscillatoria > Oscillatoria salina. The sequence goes on from NZ_JAAHBQ010000064.1 coordinate 3,415, forward strand.
GTTTCCAGTTTGTTTATTTTCCGGCTGTCGTAATTTTGTTAGCAATTAGTTTGGCTAGTTGTTGGCAGCAACTCCAGCAAAAATCAATTATTCAAGCAATCTTTTTCATTGCAGTTATCAGTGGTTTGACAGTGGTGAACAATCTCGGCTATTTACAACAGCATCGCCCCGATTTATTAGCGCCAATTATCCAACAAAACTCGGAAAATTCTGTATTAATTGCTACCACACACAAACATCACGGTCAAACAGGGAGAATGATGGGCTTAGCCTGGGAATTTACTTATGAAATTTCTCCCAAAAATCAGAGCAAACATCTCGTCTCTCCGCAATTTTTTTTAGCTCATCGCTCTCCAGAAACTAGAAGTTATGCTACCTCAGTCAAAATTTTGTCGAACCAACTAACTGAAGTACCTTTCTCTTTAGATTTGTGGTTAGTTGATTTTCGCGCTGAAATTGATTTAGAACCCCGACAATGCACCCCAGATTCAAAAACCCACTTCCGAACTGGAGAATATAAGTATAAGCTATATCATTGTCCGTCAATAAACTAGAAACAGAAACTTCGATCGAAATCGATAGCGATCGGTAAAATCATCTAAATTAATCTATAGTTTAGCTAATGGGACAAAGAAAAATTGGCAGGATCTTTAGCAAAATTTAAGAGAAAATTTGCTGTGGTTCGCTTAATATCGAGAAGAAATAATAGTTATTAAATTCGACAAAAACCGATCGTCGCCATTGCCCGAATATTTTTTAGAGAAAATAATTCACAAGCAAAAAAAAATCAACCTTCACGAGAATTTCACATTTTCATGACAGATTAGAATTCAGAAATTTTCTAGCTTAGAATAGATTAAACTCAAAGCTCTCCAAGCAAGTAATATGTGGGAATTCTTAAAAACCATCTTTTCTCCAAGTCAATATATGCCGCACGGTTCTTGCTACTTGTGGCAGACCAAGCTTGTGTGGTTTCACGTTCTGAGCGACGGTTTGATTGCTCTAGCTTACTACTCAATTCCCTTACTATTAATTTACTTTATCCGCAAGCGAGGAGATTTGCCCTTTAGAGGTATCTTTCTTTTATTCAGTACATTTATTATAGCTTGTGGGACAACCCACTTAATGGAAATTTGGACGCTTTGGTATCCAGCCTACTGGCTTTCCGGGGCGTTAAAAGCATTGACAGCATTGATTTCTCTCTATACTGCCTGTAGTTTAGTTTCACTTATTCCCCAAGCCCTAGCTTTGTCAAGTCCCACACTTTTAGAAACAGTCAACCAAAGACTTAAACAAGAAGTAGACCAAAGAATACAAGCAGAGAATATTCTCAAAAATATTCTTGCGGGAACTGCTTCAGTAACGGGAGAAGAATTTTTCTCAGCTTTAGTGCAGCATTTAGGCGAAGCGCTAGAAGTACGTCATGCTTTTATCAGCGAAACCGTAGCTAACCAACCAAAAAAACTAAAAACTCTAGCATTTTGGGCAAATGGCAACTGGCGAGAAAACATGGAATATCCTTACAAAGGAACTCCCTGCGAGCCAGTAATTAAAGAAGCGCAGATGAAATTTTATCCTCAGAAAGTGCAAGAACTATTTCCCGAAGCATTAGCCTTAAAAGCGATGACAGCAGAGTGTTACTTAGGCTTACCTTTACTAAACAAAGAACAACGAGTAATTGGCACACTCTGTATCAACAGCGATCGCCCTTTGAAAAACGAGGAAAACGCCAAAGCAATTATGAGCGTATTTGCTGCCAGAGCCGCCGCCGAAATCCAGCGTCAGCAAGCAGAAAGAGCTTTGCGTCAGGCTTACGAAGAATTAGAGTTGCGAGTAGAAGAACGCACCGCCGAATTAATTAAAGCCAACACCGCCCTGGAGAACCAAATTCAAGAAAAAAATGCAGTCGAAGCCATATTACTCAAAAGCGAAGCTCGTTTGCGCGTACAACAATATGGATTAGTAACTTTAGCTAAAAGCAAAAACTTATATCAAGGAAATCTCGAACTAGCATTAAAAGAAATTACCCAAATAGCCAGTCGTATTCTTCATGTAGAAAGAGCAAGTATTTGGTTTTACAATCAAGATAAATCAGCGATCTCCTGTAGTGACTTATATGAGTTGACAGCTAACCGACACAGCCAGGGAATAACCCTGTTTGTGAAGGACTATCCGAGTTATTTTCAAGCCTTAGACGAAAATCGGGCGATCGCCGCCAGTGATGCTCGCCACGATCCCCGCACGAGCGAATTTAGTAAATCATATTTAATTCCCCTGGGAATTGTCTCGATGTTAGACATTCCTATTCATTTTCAAGGAGAAGCGATCGGAGTAATTTGTTTAGAGCAGACGGGAAAAATTAGACATTGGGCAACCGAAGATCAGAACTTTGCCAACTATTTAGCACATATGGCAGCCTTAGCGATGGAATCGCGCGATCGCCGTATCGCAGAAACAGCTTTACATCAGAGTGTCGAAAGAGAAAAAGCGATCGCGAGAATTATTCAAAGGATGCGTCAATCTTTAGAGCTAGAAAAAATCTTTAGCTCGACTACTGAAGAGTTACGACAAGCCTTAAACTGCGATCGGGCGATCGTTTATCGCTTTCAACCAGACTGGAGTGGAGAATTTGTCGCTGAATCGGTAGCTGAAGGCTGGACTTCCTTAGTCGAAGCACAAACTAACTACTCCTCTGTTCAAGGAGTAATTGTCAACGAAGATAGTTGTCAAGTCAAAACCTGGATCGACTTAAAAAATCCGATCCCCGATACCGACACTTATCTTCAAGAAACTCAAGGTGGTGCTTACAGTCGTGGCATAACTTACCTGAGCGTCGAAGACATTTACCAAGCTAATTTTGATTCCTGCTATCTAGAACGTTTAGAACAATTTCAAGCAAAAGCTTACCTAATCGTACCCATTTTTTGTGGCAATCAACTTTGGGGATTACTAGCAACTTATCAAAATTCTTCTGCCCGTCAGTGGCAAGAAGCAGAAATCAGAATGTTAATACAAATTGGTACTCAATTAGGAGTTGCCGTACAACAAGCAGAATTGCTCAAACGCACCCAACAGCAAACCCTCGAACTTCAAAAAGCCAAAGAAATCGCTGATTCTGCTAACCGCGCCAAAAGCGAATTTCTTGCCAACATGAGCCATGAATTGAGAACTCCACTCAACGCAATTTTAGGTTTCAGTCAACTGATGAGTCGCGATTCCTACCTCAACCAAGAGCAGAAGCAATACTTAAAAACTATTAATAACAGTGGCGAACACTTATTAACCCTAATTAACGACATTTTAGAAATGTCTAAAATCGAAGCCGGACGAGTTACTTTGAACGAAAATACTTTCGATCTTTATAAACTGCTCGACAGTATCGAAGAAATGCTCGGACTAAAAGCTAGGTCGAAAAATCTTAAACTAACTTTCACTAAAAATTTTGATGTTCCCTCATACATCAAAACTGACGAAAGTAAACTACGCCAAGTTTTAATTAACCTGATCGGTAACGCAATTAAGTTTACCGAATCCGGCAGCGTGACTTTAAAAGTAGAAAAATTGCCAGTCAGGAGTCAAAATTCAGAAAATTGTCAGAATTCAACTAACAACCAACAACTAAAACTATTATTTTCGGTTATTGATACCGGCTTGGGTATTGCCGAACAAGAGTTAGAGCAATTATTTAAACCTTTTACCCAGACGGCAACGGGATTAAAATCTGGTCAAGGTACGGGTTTAGGCTTACCAATTTCACAAAAATTCGTCCAATTAATGGGCGGAGAAATCTTAGTAAAATCTCAGGTAGGTAAGGGGAGTACGTTCAATTTTGAAATTCGAGCTAAGGAGGTTCGCGAATCTAAGGATTGCCAAGTTAATCAGTTACCGAAAAAAGTTATTGCTCTCGCTCCTAACCAACCAAAATATCGAATTTTAGTAGCAGAAGATAAGCCAAGCAATCGCTTAATTTTGGTTAAATTACTATCTTCTCTTGGATTTAGCATTGAAGTAGCCCAAAATGGTCAAGAAGCAATTCAATTATGGTCAACTTGGCAACCAGATCTAATTTTAATGGACATCAAAATGCCCGTAATGAATGGGTACGATGCCATGAAACAGATTAGATCTTACGAAGAAGCAGCCAACCAGAAAAAGAAAGAAACTGAGTACCAATTAAGTCAAGAAGGTAAGGCATTAACTATCCTCTCACTACCAATTAAAAATCGAGTTGCTATTATTGCCATAACCGCCAACGCTTTTGAAGAAGATCGACACAAACTTTTGTCCGATGGTTGTGATGACTTTATTCGCAAACCTTACAAAGAAGAAGAACTTTTGAGCAAGATTGCTAAACATTTGCCAGTGGAATATATATATGAAAAAACTAATACCGAGGAACAAGAAACTTTGCCTAATAACAGTAAGGAGAATAACTGTGAGTTTAATTTAGATGCCACAGCCTTGAGAGTAATGCCTGATGAATGGATAGCTTCTTTAGAAAAAGCTGCCGCTCAAGGTAGTGATATTTTAATCTTCAAATTAATGGAAGAAATTCCGGAAGATTATACCGAATTAGCTAATGCTCTCAGCGAGTTAGTAGATAACTTTCAGTTCGAGCAAGTCTTAAAATTAACTGAAAAAAGCAGTAAAAATTTGAACTAACGAGCGAGAAAATTTCTTCAGGGCGCGAGCGCACGATCTTGAAACCACAATTTAACTGGATACTGTATTATTAAGTATCTAGTGTGAGTCGATCGCCAGCCCAGAAGTAGGGATAGGGAAAATTTTTTCAGTTATTGGTGAGCACGAGAAGAGTCGAGGAAGTTTCCAGAGAAGCTAACCAAGCAATAAAAATTTATTTTTCTCCCAGAGGGATAGCGATCGCACCAGGCTAAATTTTCAGGCGATCGCTGTTAAATAATACTCAGGCGATCTCTTAGTTGTAGTGATAAAAATCATAACCAGCTAATCCCTTCGTCAAGTTATCTTAGAGGAGATAGCATCCGTGAAGAGTAAAATTGCTTTGGCTAAAGATCGCAAGCGAACAGAAGCACAATTAGAAAGTCGCGAACAAGCTCTGCAATTAATAGTTGAGGGAACGGCTTCAGCGACAGGAAACGAGTTTTTTCGCACCTGTGTCCGCTATCTCGCCCAAGTTTTGCAAGTTCGCTACGCCTTTGTCACCAGAATGGCTGATGATTCTCGAAGCAAACTGCGTACTTTAGCTTTTTGGGATGGGATTGATTTTGTCAAAAACTTTGAGTACGAGCTTCCAGGTACTCCCTGCGAAAAAGTATTGTGGGGCAAAATTTGTTTTTATCCAGAAAACGTTCAAGCTTTGTTTCCTAAAGATCGGGATTTAGTTGAGTTAGAGGTAGAGAGTTACTTAGCAATTCCTTTAATCTCCTCAGAGGGAGAAGTTATCGGTCATCTAGCAGTAATGGACGTGGAGCCGATGATTAAAGATTTTAGCAAAGAATCAATTGTGAAAATTTTTGCGGCTCGTGCTAGTGCCGAATTAGAACGCTTGCAAGCAGACGAATTATTGGCAAGACGGGCAGAAATGGATAAACTACTTAGCCAAATTTCCCGTAAGTTTATCGACGAAGAGATTAATATAGCAATAAATTTTACCTTGCGAACAGTTGGCGAATTGTTGCAGAGCGAGCGAATGTATTTTGTGCGCTACCTCGAGGAGCAAAACTCGTTTAGTATGACTCACGAATGGTGCGCTAGTGGTATCGAGCCATCTTGGGACAAATTTAAAGAGATCCCTGTGGAAAGTAATAACTCAGTTCACCAACAAATTCTAGCTGGTGAAAATGTACAATTTTCTTGTCCAAGTCAGCGTGCGCCAGTAGCTTTCGATTGTGAAACAGCTAATTACCCGCTTCGGTGTTTGAAGTTGGGGGTTACTGTGCCGATACTACGTTCTAGTAAAGTTGTTGGTTTCCTGGGTGTGGATATTGCTAATTGCGCCAAGGTATGGACTCCAGAAGAAATAGACTGGCTAAAATTAGTAGGTGAATTTATTGCGATCGGACAAGCGCGAAGCAAAGCACAAGAAGCATTAGAACGTAGCAACGCTCGTTTTCAAAACTTAGCCGAGCATCTACCGGGGATGATTTATCAATACAAATTGTACCCCGACGGTTCCCAAGAATTTCCCTATGTCAGTCCTGGTTGCCGAGAAATTTATGGCATTGAAGCAGAAGCAGTAATGCAAAATTCGAGTTTACTTTGGGAAGTCGTGCATCCTGAAGATTTTGACCCTCTAGTCAACTCGATCGCGGTTTCGGCTCGCACGTTACAACCTTGGAAAGCTAGCTGGCGGATTGTGGTTAACTCTCAAACTAAGTGGTTACAAGGGTGTTCGCGCCCAGAAAAGCAAGCTGATGGTAGCGTGGTTTGGGATGGAGTCGTTACCGATATCAGCGATCGCTTTTCCGCCGCAGAAGTCTTGCGCGAAACGGCTCAATGGCAAAAAACTTTGTTTCGAGTTATTCAAAGAATGCGTCAGACGCTAGACATCGAAACAATTTTTGGAGCAACCACCGAAGAACTGCGACAGGTGTTAAACTGCGATCGCGTCTTGATTTATCGTTTTCAACCAGAAGGAATTGAGGAAATTGTTTCTGAGTCGGTAGCGCCAGGATGGATACCGATGTTAGAAACGAATTCTAACGATTCGCCAACAGATAGGGATGCTTACTTACAAAACACTTCAATTGGTGTTGATAGTCTCGGAGCAAGTTACCTCTGCGTAGAAGATATTTATCAGGCAGGTTTCGATCGTTCTTACCTGGAATATTTGGAGCGTTTACAGGCACAAGCTTATATTATCGTACCAATTTTCTGTGGCTATAAACTCTGGGGATTACTCGCAATTTATCAAAATAGCGGTTCTCGTCACTGGACAAAAGCCGAAACCAAGTTCGCCATCCAAATTGGTTCTCAGTTAGGAGTAGCCGTACAACAGGCAGAACTGCTCAGACACACCCAACAGCAAGCTTTAGAATTGCAACAAGCCAAAGAAACTGCCGACGCTGCTAACCGGGCGAAAAGTGAATTTCTCGCTCACATGAGTCACGAATTGAGAACGCCCCTCAACGCGATTTTAGGCTTTACCCAACTGATGAACCGCGATTGGGCAAAGCCCAGCATCCTCAACGGCTTTCACGATCTTTGTTCAACTCATCAACAATATCTGGAAATTATTAGTAATAGTGGCGAACATCTCCTCAGCTTAATCAACGATATTTTGGCAATGTCCAAAATTGAAGCCGGACGAGTTACGCTCAGTAAAAATGCTTTTGACTTGTATCACTTCCTCGATACTCTTGAAGAAATGTTTTCCTACAAAGCACAATCTCAAGGATTGGAATTAATCTTTATACGCACCCCTCAAGTGCCTCAATATATCAAAACTGACGAAAGGAAACTGCGTCAAGTGTTGATTAACTTGATCGGTAATGGAATTAAGTTTACCGAAGTTGGGAGCGTGACCTTGAAAGTAGAAACCCTACCTGACACCTCACAATCAGACTTTGAACTTAAAGAGCAAACTCTCTTATTTTCAGTTATTGACACCGGACCCGGTATTGCTCCCGAAGAGTTAGAGCTTTTATTTAAACCTTTTACTCAAACCGAGACAGGCTTAAAATCCGGTCAAGGTACGGGTTTGGGTTTGCCAATTTCGCAAAAATTCGTTCAACTAATGGGCGGCGAAATTGAGGTTAGTAGCACTCCCAATGGAGGAACCAAGTTTAGCTTTGCAATTCAGGTAAGCCGAATCGCAGAAATAACAGTTACAAACACGCAACCAATCAACCAAAAAATTATCAGTCTTGCTCCTAATCAAGAAAAATGTCGCATCCTAGTAGTAGAGGATAATTCTGCCAATCGTTTTTTGTTAGTCAAGCTACTGGAGAATTTAGGTTTTGAGGTACGGGAAGCGGAAAATGGTCAACAAGCTTTAGCTATATGGTCGAGTTGGGATGCACAACTAATTTTGATGGATATGCAAATGCCAATAATGAACGGTTATGAAGCGATCGCCAAAATTCGCAGTTGTTCAAAAGGTCAGGCGATCGCAATTATAGCTTTAAGTGCTAGTGCTTTCGACGAACAGCGACAGGAAATTTTAGCCGCCGGATGCGATGATTTAGTACACAAACCTTTTCGTCAAGAGGAGCTATTGGCAAAAATTGCTCAATATCTCGATCTCAGTTATATCTATGCTTCAGAAACCGCACCCAAAGGCAAAATCAATACTCCAACTCAAGCGAAAGTGAAATTGAGCGAGATGGCGTTAAAGATTGCTCAAATGCCGCAAGAATGGATAGCCCAGTTAAATTATGCTGCTGCTCAAGGCAGCGATCTGCTAATCTTACAATTGCTCGAGCAAATTCAGGCAGAAAATGCTGATTTAGCTGTTTTTCTGAAAGAGCTGGCGGAAAATTTCCAGTTCGAGCAGATTGTCGAGTTAATTCAACTAACTCAGAAGTAATCCTTATCGAGGATGGAATAAACTAAGCTGTAATTAGTTGAGACTATAGTGAGATGAATAGCGATCGCACAGTCATTATTAAAGAAGATATCTTGATCGTTGACGATACTCTCGAAAATTTGCGCTTGCTCTCGACGATGCTCCTCAAACAAGGGTATAACGTCCGCAAGGCTTTAAACGGACAGATGGCTCTTAAGGCTGTGGAAACTGTGGTACCGGATCTGATTTTGTTGGATATCATGATGCCAGATATGGATGGCTATCAAGTTTGTCAGCGCTTGAAACAGCAGAGTTCCACTGCTGAGATTCCGGTTATTTTTCTCAGCGCTCTCAATGAAGTTTTTGATAAGGTCAAGGCGTTTGAGGTTGGCGGTGTAGATTATATTACTAAGCCGTATCAGTTTGAAGAAGTTTTGATTCGCATTCAAAATCAATTAGCGCTGAAGACAGCAGAGCGAGAAATTCTTCAACTCAATAGTCAACTAGAAAAGCGGGTGCAAGAGCGTACTCAGCAGTTAGAAATCGCCAATGCTCGTTTGCTAGAAATGGCACTTCACGATTCCCTAACTGGGTTGCCGAATCGGGCTTTATTTATGAAACGCTTGCAGTCAGCTCTCCAAGAGGTAAAGGCAAACAAATCATCTCAATTTGCAGTATTATTTTTGGATTGCGATCGCTTTAAAGTAATTAATGACTCTTTGGGACATCTCGTTGGCGATGAATTGCTGATCGCGATCGCCGCTCGTCTTCAGTCTTGTTTGAGCAATGGAGATACTCTCGCTCGTTTGGGTGGCGATGAATTTGCAATTCTCTTTACAGAAATAGAAAACATTAGCAATGCTATTCAAATGGCAACTCGGATCTTAGATTTGTTTTCTCACCCTTTTCAATTGCAAAGAAGAGAAGTTTTTATTAATGCTAGTATCGGGATTACTTTAGGTAATTGCGACTACGAACAACCAGAACATCTCTTGCGGGATGCTGACACCGCCATGTATCGCGCTAAAGCCCTAGGTAAAGGTCAATTTCACGTTTTTGACCCTGAAATGCACAGCGTAGCTTTGCGCTTATTGCAACTCGAAAACGATTTGCGCCGCGCGATCGAACGCCAGGAATTTGTTCTCCATTATCAACCAATTATTGACTTGAATCAAGGAAAAATTTCTGGCTTTGAAGCCTTGGTGCGCTGGCAACATCCGACTCGCGGTTTGGTCTCTCCTGGATTGTTTATTCCTATCGCAGAAGAAACTGGTTTAATTAACCCGATCGGTCATTGGGTAATGAAGCAAGCTTGTCGGCAGCTTATTTCTTGGCAACAACAAAAATTGGTAAACGATAATCTAAGTATCAGTGTCAATCTTTCTGTGCGGCAGTTTTCCCAACCCAATTTAATTGAACAAATCGATCGCGTTTTGGCAGAAACTCTACTTAATCCCCAATGTTTAAAGTTGGAAATTACCGAAAGTGCCATTATGGATAATAGCCAATCGGCGGCAACTATTCTCGAAGAATTAAGAAAACGACAAATTCACTTGAGTATCGATGATTTTGGGACAGGTTATTCTTCTTTGAGTTACTTACATTCCTTTCGCGTCGATCTCCTCAAAATTGATAAATCTTTCGTTCAACGTCTGAATGGAACTTCATCTAACCTCGGTTTAATCCCCGCCATTATCAGTATTGCACAGACAATGGGCATGAAGGCGATCGCTGAAGGAATTGAAACTACTCAACAGTTAATTCAACTGAAAAAATTAAATTGTGATTTTGGTCAGGGATATTTATTCTCCGAACCTTTGAACAGTAAAAATGTGGTAGAATTAATAACTTCCGATCCTCACTGGTAACCCCAAAAACTTTCCTGGGTAATTCCCGATCGTGAAAATTTTCTTAGCTAATCAAAATTTTTAAGCATCAAATGTAAACCCTAATGAATAACGACTCTCCTAATAATCCTCAAAAAAATGATATCCTTGTGGTTGATGATACCCCAGATAATATCCGTTTTTTATCAACAATGTTAACAGAACAAGGATATAATGTCCGCAAAGCAATTAACGGACAAATGGCTTTAACCGCAGTTCAAGCTGTACTTCCTGACTTGATTTTGTTGGATATTAATATGCCTGGTCTTGATGGATATGAGGTTTGCAAACAACTGAAACAAAATGAAAAAACTAACACTGTACCTGTAATTTTTTTGAGTGCTTTAGATGATACAGAAGATAAAATTAAAGCTTTTAAAGTAGGCGGTGTTGATTACATAACTAAACCCTTTCACTTTGAAGAAGTTCTCGCCAGAATTAAAAATCAACTGACAATTAAACAGCTTCAATCTCAATTAAAAGAACAAAATCAACAACTTAAAGAAACTTTAAATGAGCTCAAATCTGCTCAGGCTCAACTAATACATAAAGAAAAAATGGTTAGTTTGGGTAAGTTGGTTGCTGGAATTTCCCATCAACTTAATAATCCTATTAGTTTTATCGCCGGAAATCTTGATTTTACACGCAATTATATTCAAGATTTGCTACAATTAATCAAGATTTATCAGCAAGAATATCCTCAACCTACAGAAATAATTAAAGAAGCAATTCAAGAGATAGATTTAGATTTTATCAGTGCAGATTTAGAAAAAGTTCTCGGTTCTATTCAAGCTGGATCGGAGCGGATTTCCACTATTATTCTTGCTTTACGCATTTTTTCCCGTTTAAATGAATCTGAAATTAAATCTGTTGATATTCATCAGGGAATTGATAGTAGTTTATTGCTGTTACAGCACAGAATTAATCAACAAGATAAAGATTTGGAAATTGAAGTTATTAAAAATTATAGCGAGCTGCCAAAAGTTACTTGTTATGCTAGTCAACTAAACCAAGTGTTTCTTAATTTGTTGAATAATGCTGTTGACGCTTTAGAATCAAAATTTACAAAAGGTTTTCCTGAAACTACTAAACCAACCATTTGGATCGATACCGAGTTAGACGATCGCACTAGTGTTCTTGTCCGGATCAAAGACAATGGTTGTGGTATTAGTGAGGAAGTCAAAGCCCATTTATTTGAACCATTTTTTACTACCCAACCTGGAGGTAAAGGAAGTGGTTTAGGTTTATTAACCAGTTATCAAATTGTGGTGGAAAAGCATAACGGAAAGTTGAGTTTTAATTCTCAAGTTGGACAAGGAGCAGAATTTATTGTCGAAATTCCGATCGAGCTTGTCAAATTATCATCATCGCGATCGCCGAACCCGTAACTGCATTTATCAAACCCTTCCCATCTATGTAAACTTTTTTAACATTTTTTTTTCCTCTGCCCAAATTACCAGATTTGTATTATGATGTAATACGGAAAGCCTTTGGAGTTTTCACCTCCACTTAAACATTTTGGCGATCGCGATGAAAAAATCCCGCTTAGTTAAAATTAGTAAATATCTAAGTTACCATTTGCGCCATCGTCCTGACAAACTTGGCTTGCAACTCGCGCCCGGAGGTTGGGTAACAGTTGAAGTGCTTCTCGCCGCGTGCAAACAAGACAAATTTCTGATTACGGCGAGGGAATTAGAAGAAATTGTCAGCGAAAATGACAAAAAACGCTTTTCTTTCGACTCCACAGGTAAACTGATTCGTGCCAATCAAGGGCATAGTATCGAGGTCGATCTCCAACTAGAACCAGTAGAACCACCTGACATTTTATATCACGGTACAAAAGAAGATGCAGTCAAGTCAATCCTCAGCCAAGGTTTAGTTAAAATGTCCCGGCACCACGTTCATCTTTCGACAGATTTAGGAACAGCCAAAAATGTGGGTAAGCGACATGGCAAGCCTGCTCTCTTTGCTATTGATGCCGCAAAAATGTATCGAGATGGTTATACTTTTTATTGTTCGGAAAATCAGGTTTGGTTAATAGAAAAAGTTCCTCCAGCTTATCTAAGTTTGCACAAGGTTAACAACTAAAATTATGGCCTCAGGATTTTACTGGTACGATCGCGATCGTCAGGGTAGTAATCAGCCCCAAGAACAAAGTTTATTAGGATCTGGTTGGCAACCATTATCAAGAAAATTTGACTGGGAGTTTTTCGCTCATTTAGTTACTAAAGATTCTTGGACTCTCATGCAAAAAACTTTAGATTTTGCTAGCGATTTTGCTGATGCTTTAGGTCGCCAAGAATATGCTTGGTGGGCAAATATACTAAACGTTTTTTCTGCCGATATGCAATACGAACTAGCAGAATTCTGGCAATATCTCACACCTGAACCACCATTTCCCGATCGCCGCTACGGAGATATTATCGGCGTGGAAACCCCCATCAGTCAAATCGTTAGCCGCAATAGTATCCCGATTGATTATGTCCTTAATCGCTTACAAGAAATTACGATTTTTAAGATTCTTAAATTTTTAGGTCGTCCGGATTTAATTATGCAGTCATATATCGACCGCTATTTTTATTATCCGGTAGAAAAGTTTGTTGCTTGGGAACGTTTAGAAGCAATGGGAACGATTTATGCTTTTTGGCACGAAGAACAAGTTTGGTTAGAAATATATCCTGGCGATCGCAACAAAAGATACTACAATCTGATTGCGAAAAATCTCGCTCCGCTAGTTAACAAAGCCACGTACAATTTAGCAGTCATGTTAAGTGGTTATCAAAGTCGGGTGGGACAGGTTTACAGTCAGTTTTCTATTCGTTCTTTTCCTGATAATATTCAAAGTTTCACCGATATTGTTCAGCAAGCAATTATCGATAATCACCAATTAGCAGTATTGGTAAATGGTGAACCGGGTACTGGAAAAACAGCTTGGACGCAAGCGGTGGCTAAAGAAATTTTAGTACCTTTAGGATATGTGATTTTTATTTTAGACCATGATGCCGTCGAAAATTTTGTCCCGCCCAGTTATTTAGAAAAAATTTGTTTAATTATCAATGAAGCCGATAATTTAGCTCAAAATCGTGCCGATCGCATAGCTCAACAAAGTAACAAAACTGAACATATTCTGAGTTTGTTGGATGGTACATTATATCAAAGCGTAATTGACGATTCGGGAATTCACTCTCAACAAAAGTTGGTTGTGTTGATGACTTGCAATACAATGGAAAGGTTAGATCCGGCGGTTTTACGCAAGGGTCGGGTAGACTTGACTTGTGAGTTTAATTATCGCTTTGTTTGACAAAATCTTCTGAGTCGATCCACCAAGCGCGAAAAACTCCACCGATCGTTGGTAACTAAATACTAATCTGCTGCCTAGACGATCGCAATAGAAGGCAAACAGGGCAAATATGTCTGAGCATTTGTGGTTGAAATCCCTAAGCCAATACCGAGCAATCGCGATTATTCGCGCCCCTCGGAATAAATTAGGTTTACAAATGGCGTATTCTGTGGTAATAGGCGGAATGCAAATGATTGAAATTACCTGGAATAGCGAGAAACCGACAGAATTAGTAAGTCAATTGCGGCGAGAATTACCGGGCTGTATAGTCGGTGCTGGCACAATTTTGAACAAAACGCAACTGCGGGAAGCGATCGCTTGCGGTGCCAAATTCATCTTTACTCCTCATGTCGATCCGGTACTAATTCAAGCTGCAACTCATGCCGGTGTGCCGATCGTACCAGGGGCGCTTACTCCTACAGAAATTGTTACCGCATGGCAAGCGGGAGCAAGTTGTGTCAAGGTTTTTCCAGTACACGCGATGGGAGGAGCAACTTATCTCAAGAGTTTGCAAGCACCTTTAAACCAAATTCCCTTAATTCCTTCTGGAGGAGTAAGTTTAAAAAATGCCAAAAGTCTCATCGACGCAGGCGCAATCGCGGTGGGCGTTTCCAGTCATTTGTTCCCCAAAAAATTAGTCGCCACCCATAATTGGGAAGCGATCGCCCTACGCGCCAAAGCCCTCCACCAACAACTTACCTTGGAATCAGATAGCTTGGACTAGAATAATAGCATAAATTGAAGCATAGGTAAATATTTGTGCTGGTTTGTAGTTGTCTTTTGATTGGGAACCCTTGGATTGGGGATTGGGTTCGTCGATCGCTGTTCGCTGATAACTGATTGGGGATCGCGCTTTTCCTGGCGTTCGGGCATTTAATTGTTATTGCCTGCCCAAAAATTATAATTTTTTAAGATTTTAATAATACTTAACTTAAATTTCATCTTATTAATAAAATTTAGCTAAAGATAGTATATATTAAGGTAACACTTCTTTGAAGACGGCAATTTTTTCATCTGCTACTATTTTGCGGTTATAAGAACCCCAAACAAGTTAGATAACAAAAAATAATTTTTTTTTAATCTGTCAATGAGTAGAATTCAATATCAAACACAAACCATAAATCCACAAGCCAATGACGAAGACCATTTTCAAGATTTTTTTTATCTCTCAGAAGATTTATTCTGCATTATCGATTCAGAGGGACGCTTTCAGGAAACAAACCCGGCTTGGGAAAAAACTTTGGGATGGAATTACGAAGAATTAAAGTTATATTCTTGGCTAGAATTAGTTCATCCCCAAGACGTAACTTCAGGAATATCTAGGAAGAAAAAATTTGAAAATCGCTATCGACATAAAGATGGTAGTTATCGCTGGTTGTCTTGGAGCATATCTCGTTCGCCTACCGGAGTAACCTATGCAGTAGCCAAAGATATCAGCGAAAGTAAAAAGAAATATGAAGCTCTCGTGGCTTCGAGAACGCGACTTTATGCACTACTCGATCGCCTCCCCGCCTTTCTTTATTTGCAACGTCCAGATCGTTCAGTGGGATTTTATAACCGACGTTTTCGAGAAATTTTTGGCGAGACCCAGAGTAAATGTTACTGTCAAATTCTCCCTGGTCGCAAGCAACTAGGTACAAAAGCTCCGACATTTCGCGTATTTGAAAGCAAAACCCCGCAAACTTGGGAATGGTACGACGATCGCACCGGAAAAATTTATCAAATTTATAACTACCCTTTTCAAGATTTAGATGGTTCTCCCTTGGTAGTAGAAATGGGTTTAGATATTACCGCTACCAAGCTTGCTGAAGAAAAACTGCGCCAAACGCACATCGAGTTAGAACAACGAGTAGAAGAACGCACCGCAGAATTGGCAAAAGCTAACGAACAGTTGCGGGCAGAAATTGCCGAACGTCAACGCGCAGAAGCCGAACAACTACGTTTGCTTAACGTTCTCGATGCTAGCCTGAACGAAATTTATATTTTCGATGCCGAAACTTATTATTTCGACTATGCTAATCAAACGGCACTACATAACCTAGGTTATTCGTTAGCACAAATACAACAAATGACTCCCGGAGATATCCGAGAGAAACTCGACACAATTACCTTTGAGGAATTAATTACTCCTTTGCGACGAGGTGAGAAAGAGAAACTAATCTTTAAAACTTTTCACCGCCGTAGGGATGGTAGCGTTTACCCAGTTGAAGTACATTTGCAACTGATCGATCGCGTTTTTTTAGCTGTAGTTCTCGATATTACCGAAAGAGTCAAAACGGAAACCGAGTTAGAGCGATCGCAAGCTCAACTCAAACAAAAAAAACAGCTTGAAAGTGCTTTACGACAGTTGCGGCGTACTCAAGCTCAACTAATTCAAAGCGAAAAAATGTCTTCTTTGGGGCAAATGGTAGCTGGTATAGCCCACGAAATCAATAACCCCATCAACTTTATCTACGGTAACTTATCCTATGCCATTAGTTACACTAATGACTTGCTTTCCTTAGTTAAAGTTTATCAGGAAGAATACCCCGAACCTACATCCAAAGTTGAAGAGAAAATTGATGAGATCGATCTTGCATTCCTCAAAGAGGATTTTCCTAAGTTAATTAATTCAATGCAAGTAGGAGCAGAAAGAATCCGGGAAATCGTCCGTTCTCTACGCAACTTCTCTCGTCTCGACGAAGCCCAAATGAAGGAAGTAGATATTCATGAAGGTCTTGATTCAACTTTGATGATTCTCCAAAATCGTTTGAAAGCCAAACCCGGTCATCCAGAAATTAAAGTCATTAAAGAGTATGGAATGCAAAAGCGAGTCGATTCTTATCCCGGACAACTTAACCAAGTATTTATGAATATTCTCAGCAATGGAATTGATGCTTTAGAAGAATATCATTCTCACCGTAGTGAAGAGGAAATTGCGGCTAATCCACCGACAATTCGCATCCAAACTAGTTTCCGCGATGGCGAATCTCCTAAAGGCGATCGCGGCGCAAATTGGTTGGAAATTCGCATTGCTGATAACGGTTCGGGTATACCAAAAAAAGTGCAACAACATTTATTTGAACCTTTCTTTACTACTAAACCCGTTGGTAAAGGAACTGGTTTAGGTTTAGCTATTTCCTACTCAATTATTGTCGAAAAACATCACGGTCAAATTAAATGTGTTTCTGAATTGGGAAAGGGAACTGAGTTTATTATCGAAATCCCTATTCATCAGGAGAAAAGGAGGTGATTGGGGATTGGGGACTGGGGATTGGGGATTGGGGATTGGGGATTGGTAAATGCGGCTACGTGATAATTGATAATTGCTTAACTTAGTTCAGCGACAATCTGATTATCTAGGAGAGTTTCATTGGTTAATAAATCCTCGACATTAATTCGCAAAGAACGTTGTTCGTCAACCCAAATTGATTGGGGACTGGGGATTGGTGATTGGGGACTGGGATTAGGGATTGGTTAACTTAATTCAGCGACAATTTGGTTGTTGAGGAGAGTTTCATTAGTTAATAAATCCTCGACATTAATTCGCAAAGAACGTTGTTCGTCAACCCAAAATGAAACCTTGACGCGATCGCTGCCTGGGTGTCCTAATGGGGTAAGCTGGGCAATAGTTCTTGCACCGTTGCGATCGTTTAAAGCTTGTACTGTAGTTGAACCTGTATTTACTGTACGAGTAATTAAGCGAGATCCATCGAAATAAACTTCTGTGGCGGCGGTTTCTGCGCCTAATTCACCGATAATTAATTCAATACTGGGCTGATTTTCTACGGATGCGCCTAATTTCAATTCTACGGGATTAAGCATCGGATAAGGTTGTCCGGCTTTGACAATCGGATGCCAACTGTGGCATTTTTGACGGTGATTCCAGTAGCGAATGCCGTAACTGTGGTAAAGAAAGTCTTTGAGTTGAAAGCCTTGGGCTAATTGTAATGCGCCGTGAGCGATCGCCTCGAAGGGTTTTTGACATTTCACTCGCTTCATGTCATATTGCTCTACCCAATCTTGGACTGCGGGAATTTGGACAGTACCGCCTACTAATAATACTGCGTCAATATCAGCCGCTTCAATTCCTTGCCGCCTTCCTTGCTGCAAAACTGCTGTCATCAACCCGTCAAGTTGGTCAAAAAATTGTCTTTCTTGGAGAATCTGATTAAACTCATCTCGATTTAATTCTAACTCGTAGGTTTCTAATGTCTCATCATTAAAATAAATCTCACTCGCTTGTGGTTGCGAAGATAATTTTATTTTCAATCTTTCCGCTAAACGTAGGGTTAAAGGAGATTTGGCTAAACCTTGTTTCTCAGCAAAATAATCTACTAACCAATTATCTAAATCCGAACCGCCTAAATTGGCTCCGGCTTTGGCTAAAACACGCGCTGTTTTCGGTCGTTGATTGGAATTTTCACCTAATAATTTTTCTCCCCATTTGAGGATAAAACCTGTTGGTTTCTGTTGATTTTTGGCACCTAAATCCACGCGAACTAAGGATAAATCTAGGGTTCCGCCACCAAAATCTATTACTAACAAAACTTCGCCTTCCGCAGCATATCCTAAAGCGGCGGCGGTTGGTTCGTCGAGGATTCGTACTTGTTCTACTGGTAAAGATTGACAGACTTTTGTTAACCAGTGACGATAAGCTTCAAAACTGTCTATGGGAACTGTTAAAAACAGAGAATCTGAGGATTCTTGTGTTTGGAGTTTACTAATGATTTCTGCGAGAAACCATTCTCCTACTTGCTCAAATGTTACCGTTTTTTCGTCTAATTCTGGTAAAAAACCTTGAATTTCTGCACCGATACCTCGTTTAAAGCTGCGGAAAAAACGAGGATCGTTAGCTAAATCGAGTCCGCGATCGCGCACCGTTTGCCCAATTATAACTTCACCTACCGAGGCATCCTCCACATAAGCCAAACTCGGAATTAACGGTGGATTCTTGGCTATCTGCTGAGATATTCCCGGTAAACTTAGGGTTTCCGGTTGTTGTGTCGCTGCATTCCAACGGGCGATTACTGTGTTGCTCGTACCAAAATCAATTGCAATTGTCATTAACCAGTTCTTGCTTATCGTCTGAGGTGTTTTTTCATTTTGCCTTATTTGCACGAGTTTTGAGCAAAATTTTCGGAGGTTATCAAAAATAACCTCCGACGTTTGCTTGTTTTAATTTTCAGCCAGAATTTTTTTTAAGCTATCTGATATGAGAGCAATTTCTGTCTGGTTTTCGCAAAGAAGTTGTTTTTCTTCCTGCTAGAGGATTCTTCCTCCTTCGTTTCCTCGGCTTCGGCGGCTAATACGAGCATTTTATCGCTGCTGCGTACCACCATTTCGCCTCGGTTGACTGCTTCTCGCCATTGACGACCAATTTTCCAAGCGTGAAACTTCGCTGGATTCCAACGAGGGTTGACTGGATACCCAGCAAAACCAGCACGTAACGCTGCTTGGTTGGTACTAGGTATGGGGGTACGCACTAAGATTCCTTCTGCCAAGTCAACCACGTAGATATTTTGGTTGTTAATTGCCTTTGACATGGATTTCACCCCCTTTTTATTCAGTATTATTTAAATCATATTACAATTTATTAAAATAGGAGATTATTTTTTGGTTTTTATTCTAGTTCCTTCATTCCCAAGTCTTTTTACCATATTTTTTAGTTCATGTCAAGCACTTAGGAAAGTCTCGCTACGGCTAAACCTTGAATTAAATTACCACAAGTTTAAAAGTTAATCCGGGCGATCGCGTCATTCGCGAAAATCTTCTTTTTCTTTATTGTATTACAGCGTACTACAAATGACAAGTCACCAGAGTAAGTAAACAACGCTTAATATTTCGTAATTTTTTTTAAACTAAAAATAGCTAACCAAATTCAATTAACGATGATGCCGCGATTACGACCCGAACAGCGTACCAAACTCGACGATACTGAGGATACACTATTTTATTCTGTGCCTCGTTTAGTTACTCATGTAGATGACAATTTTATCGACCAACTGACAAATCTTTATCGAGAGAGACTCAAACCGAAGACACGGATTTTCGATATGATGAGTAGTTGGGTATCTCATCTTCCTTCTGAGATGGAATTCGCCCATGTGGAAGGACACGGAATGAACGAAGAAGAATTGGCGAAAAATCCGCGCCTCGACCATTATTTTATTCAAGATTTGAACCAAAATCCACAATTACCCTTAGCCGATGCAGATTTTGATGCAGTTTTGAACTGCGTTTCAGTACAATATTTGCAATATCCAGATGCGATCTTTAGCGAAATTCAGCGCATTCTCAAACCTGGAGGAATTGCGATTATCAGCTTTTCCAATCGAATGTTTTTCAATAAAGCGATCGCGGCTTGGCGAGAAAACACCGAAGCCGGTAGAGTAAAATTGGTAAAAAGCTATTTTCAGTCAGTTCCCGGATTTAGCGAACCAGAAATCATTGTGAATCAGTCGAGTATTCCGAGTTTCTTGCAAATGCTCGGTGTCGGTGGTACAGATCCATTTTACGCCGCGATCGCCCAGAAAGAAACTAACACTTAAACGGGCGATCGCTTGGGAAGATAATTTTCTAACCTAACCCCCCAACCCCCTTCCCTACAACCGAAGGGGGAGTAATTAATAACTGAATCATTATCAAAATTCTCCCCTCTCCTAGCAGGAAGATAATTTTCTAACCTAACCCCCCAACCCCCTTCCCTACAACCGAAGGGGGAGTAATTAATAACTGAATCATTATCAAAATTTTCCCCTCTCCTAGCAGGAAGATAATTTTCTAACCTAACCCCCCAACCCCCTTCCCTACGAGGGTAGGGGGAGTAATTAATAACTGAATTATTCTCAAAATTCTCCCCTCTCCTCGCAGGAGAGGGGTTGGGGGAGAGGTTATCTAAAATCCAGTGCTACTCAGCATCAAAATTCTCCCCTCTCCTCGCAGGAGAGGGATTGGGGGAGAGGTTATCTAAAATCCAGTGCTACTCAGCATCAATTTCCGCTAAAATTGCCGTAGCCGAGGAATAAAGTTCTTGATGGCAATGACCATTACTAGCCATTAAACCACCCCACTGATTCACATCACCAGTATTGTAAACAATCGGCTCGCCCTCAAAATTAGTAAATTTTCCGCCAGCTTCAGTTAAAATCAACTCAGGCGCGGCAAAATCCCAATCTTTCGGCGCAGATTTGCCCGAAAGCGAGATATAAACATCACATCGCTGTTCCACAATCGTCGAGATTTTACAACCCACGCTACCAACATAATTACGTTCATTAAACGGTATACGTGCTAACATTTCATTCAAACGTTTGTCGCGGTGAGAACGACTAGCAACCAAATTCAAATCTTCAATGCGATCGCGATCGCTAACTCGCAACTGCTCAACTTTACCATCCTTCGTTTCCACAAAACTACCGCCACCTCTCGTCGCAAAATAGACTTTTTCCAGTTCCGGGACGGCAACCACAGCCAAAACCGGGCGTTTCTGGTAAGTTAAAGCAATATGAACCGCATATTCGCCCGTTTTCTCGATAAAATCCCGCGTACCATCGAGAGGATCGACAATCCAAACCCAATCACCAGGAACAGGTTTTGAACCACCAGCTTTGTAAGTTTCCTCACTCAGATAGCCAAAATGTTCCTCACTAAAAGCAGCCTGTAAATGTTCGAGAATATAGTGATTAGCGGCGATATCAGCAGCCGTAACCGGACCATCCTTTTTTTCCTCAACCTCCAAATCGCCCTCATTCGCTTTACCGCGATAATACGATCGCAGAATTTCGCCCGCTTCCCAACCCACTTTACGCGCGATCGCCACCATTTCTTCTAACTGCTCAAAATAATTAATACCCAAAACCTTCACCGCCTCTGTTAAGTTTCTTGTTCAACAAAAATTGTAAACGATCGCTCAATTATCGTTGCATCCACTGACGAGTTCCCCAAGATTGACAAGCAAAAGCGGCAATTTTCGCCGAATTTGACAGCGCCTCAATAAAATTTGTTTGGAGAATATAATGGCAAAAAGCACCGTGAAAAATATCCCCAGCGCCGAGAGTATCTACTGCGGTAATTTGCGGTACTGCCAATTCTCCCCTTTCACCTTCACTGAAATATTTAATCGGTTTTTCTCCATTTGTTAAAGCAATCTGAGTAATTTCACTACTATGAAGATAAGCAAAAACCTCAGCTTGCGATTCACAACCAGGAGGGAAAAAATTAGCCGAAACTATCGCATAATCAGCCCAACAGAGAACTTTTTCAAACCCCGGTTTCCAACTTCCACCATCCACAACAACCGGAATCTTTTTTGCTTTCGCTTGTTTCGCCAAATATTCACTAACAATCATTTGATGTCCATCGATTAAAACCACATCCACATCATCTAAGATATCTGCGGGAATCGCGGAAACATCAGCTTGAGATTTAACCGCATTGACAGAAATCACAGCGCGATCGCCAGTAAATGCAGTACTAATAGTCGAAGACACAGGCGGAGAATCCACGCGATCTTTATCCAGATCGATCGCATTCACTTGACAAGCTTCTAAATCAGCTCGAATTAAATTACTAATCGGATGTTTACCAATCGCTCCCAAGATAGATGCTTGATTTTTAAAATAACTAAAAGTAACCGCCGCATTAGTAGCCGGACCTCCAGCCGCTATAGTGTCATTAGAAGCAACAACCTTTTGATTTCTTTCAGGAAATTCATCAGTTAGATACAGAATATCTAAAGTAACCAATCCGACAAACAAACCATTTTTCATCATTTTGAAACAAATTTCTCCTCTAACAGAAAATATAGGTTATATATGATAGAATTTTTCCCAAATCTAGCCCTTTGGTCAAAATTATTTCCCATAGGATTATCTCACCCATCGGGATTTATGCCTCACGGAACTTGCTATCTTTGGAAACCAGAATTAGTAATTTTACATAGTGCTTCCGACTTACTCACTGGATTTGCTTACTATTCCATTCCAGCCATGCTCATTTACTTCGTTCGCAAGCGTGAAGATTTGCCTTTCCCGTGGATTTTTTGGATGTTTGGTGCTTTTATCATCTTTTGCGGTACAACTCACTTAGCAGAAGTTTGGACGCTATGGTATCCTAGCTACTGGCTATCTGGAGCCTTAAAATTAGCCACAGCAGGCATTTCACTCTATACTGCCATCGAACTCTTCCCCTTAATTCCTAAAGCCTTAGAATTACCTAGTCCCGCACAACTAGAAGCAACCAACCGCAAATTAGAGCAGGAAATCAGTGAAAGAAAACAAGCAGAAGCCGCATTGCAAAACAGCGAAGCACGCTTACGCTCAATTTTTGAAGCCGCAGCGATCGGTATTACTGTAACTGACAATCAAGGAATTTTACTAACCGCAAATCCCGCTTTCAGAAAAATTTTAGGTTATAGTGAAAAACAATTAACTCAAATGCGTTTTAGCGATCTCACCCATCCAGAGGATAGAGAAGTCAATTGGGAACTTTTTCAAGAATTATTTACTGGCAAACGGGAATTATACCACATAGAAAAGCGTTTTCTTCGCAATACCCAAGAGATAGTTTGGGCTAATCTTACTGTTTCTCTACTGCGAGATCCAGATAACCAGCCCCAATTCGCGATCGCCATGATTGAAGACATTACCGAACGCAAAAAAACGGAAAAAGCACTACTTCAATATCACCAACATCTCGAAGAATTAGTAGGAGCGCGTACTACTGAACTTACCTTAGCTAACGAACAACTTTCTTGGCAAGCTAGCCACGATTCGCTTACTGGATTAGTCAATCGGAACGAGTTTGAAAAACAGTTACAAGATGCTATTTTGAGTTGCAAATCCCTCCAACAATCTCACAGTCTTCTCTATCTAGATTTAGACAGATTTAAAATTGTCAACGATACCTGCGGTCATATTGCTGGCGATGAATTATTACGTCAAGTTAGTAATATTTTAGCAAATAACTGCCGCAAATCCGATCTGCTCGCTCGCTTAGGAGGCGATGAATTTGCTTTGTTACTTTACAATTCTACTTTAGAAGGAGGAGAGTCGATCGCGCAAAATATTCTCGAAAAAATTCAAGAGTTTCGCTTTGTTTGGCAAAATCAATCTTTCACTATTGGTGTTAGCATCGGCTTGGTTCTGATTGACTGTATTAGCTTTAATGTTGAAGAAGTTATTAATGCTGCTGATGCTGCTTGTTATGCTGCTAAAAGTTACGGACGGAATCGAATTTACATTTATCAAAAAAATGATAAAGACTTGTCACAAGCTAAAGCAGATATACGATGGGTAAAGCAAATCGAACGGGCAATCATTGAAAATAAATTCCAACTTTATATCCAACAAATTGCTTGTTTGCAAAAATCTTCTTTAGCAAATGAAGACCATTACGAGGTGTTGTTACGATTGTCAGATGAAACAGGTAAGATTGTTTCTCCAATGGCGTTTATCCCCGCCGCCGAACGCTATAATTTAATGGGATTAATCGATCGTTGGGTGATTGGTAACTTTTTTGCTTATTTAGCTCAATATTCGGCTAAATTGCTTTCTCAAGAAAAGAAGTTGGCAAGTATCTATACAATTAATTTATCTGGAGAAAGTATTAATGACGATCGCTTGGTAGAATTTCTCAAACAACAGTTCCAAATTTATCAAATACCACCGCAGCTAATTTGCTTTGAAATTACTGAAACTGTAGCCGTATCTAATCTCACTAAAGCTAGACAAATGATTCAGGAAATTAGTAAACTTGGTTGTTGCTTTGCTTTAGATGATTTTGGTAGTGGTATGTCTTCTTTTGGTTATCTTAAATATTTGCCTGTAAAATATTTAAAAATTGACGGACAGTTTATTAAAGATATAGTAAACGATCCTCTCGATCGCGCGATCGTCGAAGCAATTAATAATATTGGTCATGTGGTGGGAATGAAAACTATTGGTGAGTTTGTTAGTGATGAAAATATTTTGCAAATTATTGGAGAATTGGGTGTAGATTATGCTCAAGGTTATGCAGTTAGTAAACCTCATCCTTTATGGGAAATTGAGGATTAGAGATTGGGGATTGGTGATTGGGGACTGGGTTCAGTTATCAGTTATCAGTGAACAGTTATTAGTCAACAGTTGGGATGGGATTGCTAATGGGAGAGATTCAAGAAGGTGGCATTAGAAGAACGACAGATTCGAGGGTAAACTGGTCACTGTTCATTGGTCACTGTTCACTGTTGATTGGGGATTGGGGATTGGGGATTGGAAAATGATTTTTTTGGGTTACTAAGTATAGATGATTTATTAAATTATTTTTTGGTAGCGGGAGCGTCTCGCTACCTAAAATTTTTAAGACCAATAATTGCTATAGTAGATGAAAAGTTACTGATAATAATCGACGATGAACGATAAAGCTGGAAATCTTTATGTAGTAGGAACACCGATTGGTAATCTAGAAGATATTACTTTTCGGGCTATACGAATTTTACAAGAAGTGGATATAATTGCGGCTGAAGATACGCGCCATACAGGTAAATTATTACAACATTTTCAGATTATTACTCCACAAATTAGTTATCATAAATATAATTGCCAACAACGTCAAGAAGAATTGTTGACTCGGTTGCTGGAAGGGGATAAAATTGCTTTAGTTACTGATGCAGGAATGCCCTCGATTTCCGATCCGGGTTGTGAGTTAGTCGCTGCTTGTTTAAAGCAGGGAATAAAAGTGATTCCTTTACCTGGTGCAAATGCGGCGGTAACTGCTTTATCGGTAGCAGGAATGAATGGATCTGAGTTTGTGTTTGCAGGTTTTCTTCCTACTAAGAATAAAGAGCGACAAACTCATTTGGAAACTCTCAAAAATGAAACTCGCACGATAATATTTTATGAAGCACCTCATCGACTGGTAACAACACTGCAAGATTTAGCGAAGTTTGTTGGGGAAAATAGAGAAATTTTTCTGGGGAGAGAGTTGACAAAATTACATGAAGAGTGTATAAAGATGAAACTAGGGGAGGCGATCGCGTTTTACAGGGAAAAAACTCCTAAAGGTGAATTTACCTTAGTGATGGCAGGAGCAGCAACCGCAGAAAAGCTCACAATCTCCGAAAGTGAGTTGAAAGTAGAGTTACAGCAAATGTTAGCCCAAGGAATGACGCGATCGCAAGCTGCTCGTCAACTAGCTCAAGTAACTAATCTCTCCCGTCGGCAAATTTATCAACTGGATTTAGATTAAGAAGAAACCTAACCCCAGATAGAGGTTTTAAAGAAAAAAAATAGCTACCAGAGAGTTAATTTACTAAGAAGAAAAAATTTACTCATAAATAAAGTTAATGACGAAAAAAATTAGCCATTTAGTCCGGTTTAGTCGTAAAATCTTAGTAGATTAGTCTGTCAGGAGAAATTCCCCGAGTCAGGAAACAGAAGTTAAGCTCGAAAAATTCGTTAGTGAAGGAAGGATTTGTAGACGAGAAAAAAATCGTCTTGCTAATTTTTGTTAAACCAACGAAAATAGTTTCCATGCAAGCAAAGCTTCTCAATTCTGCCTTTTGAATTTTAGCTCCTGATGCGGAAAAAGATAATTAAGTAGTGAAGCATACATCTCAAGAGATGTTGGTGTGAGACCAGAGGAGGTCAAAGTGCGCCTTTCAGGTATTGCTCTCGGTAGTTTAACAGCCTTGGTAGCGGCTAATTTTCCTGCTATTGCAAGCGAAATGACGACTTGGGAAAATCAGTCATCTAAATCACGAGAATTTCCTAGCGAAATAAATTTTTCAGTTGGAGAAATACCAGCAGTTGAAAAAGTAAACTCGGTTACATCTGACGATTCTGTCACAGTGACAGACTTATCATCAGAGTTAACCACAACTTCCTTAGAAATAAGCCCAAAAACTAACAACAGCCAAACGGAGAAAACTAATCTTAGTCAGAGATATTTAGCCACAACCAACCCAGCTAAATTAACTCCCCAAACCAAGTCAGAAGTAATCGAATTTGGACAAGAAATTCCTAAAAAAAACCCAGCAACTCAACCTGTTGCTGAAATTACAATCTCACAAGTAGCTCAAACTCCTTTTACTGAAGTTCCCGCGATAGAAGCAATTACTTCGACAGTTAACCAATCAAGTGAAACAAATGTGGTTAACAGTCGTGGAGAAGTAGAAATGCCAACCCAAACAGTTAGCCAAGAAATAACTAACGAACCAGCACAAAATTCAAATTGTGCGGCACAAAATCCAGACAATCGAGAAGTATCTAATCAAGGAGCAGAATTATTAGCTCAAACTCGTAATTGTCCCCGTCCCCAACCAATTCAACCTTTAGTTTTACCAGATATTACGTTTGAAGAAGCGGGTTCATCTCCAGCTTTGAGCATTTACATTCCCGTTGGTTTTGGTGCAGATGGTGGCACATTATTTGTGAGTGGAACTTACCAAGCTAGCGTCCGCGACGATGATGGCGATGTCGCTACATTTGGCGCAGGTTTAGGTTTGGGAAATGCTAGAGAAGCAGTGGGAGTAGAACTATCTTATGCTTTTGAAACCGAAGATACAGATGACTTTGGTGCAGGGGGTTTTAATGCGAAAGTGCATCGTCAGTTAGGACGAGATTTGTCAGTTGCTGTCGGTTGGAATGGTTTTGCAAATATCGGTGATAATGATTTCGACCATTCAGTTTATGGAGTAGCAACGACCGTTTTACGCACCAGAGAATCAATTAACGATCCTTTCAGTCGGGTTGCTTTAACACTTGGTGTTGGTACGGGACAATTTAGCGAACATGACGATGACGATGATGATGGCGTAAATGTGTTTGGTAATGTGGCTATTCGCGTCAATCGTCCGATTAGTTTGATTACAGAATGGTCGGGAGACGATTTAGGTTTTGGTTTATCGATCGCGCCGTTTAAAAATATACCTTTTGTAATTACTCCCGCAGTTCGTGATGTAATTGGTGAAGGTGACGAACCGAGATTTGTTTTAGGTGCTGGTACGGCAATTAAGTTTTAGTGAGGAGGTTGGTAAAAATGGAGAAAATCAAGCGTTTAAGTTGGGTTTTAGGCTTATCAATGGTTGCAGTCAGCTTAACAGTTAGTCCGGCGAAAGCTGATGGTAGTTATTCTGATATTACTGGGACAAATATTTGGAACAATACCGCACCCATATTTGAAGGTTCCGAAGGCGGAATAGACCCGGATTTAGTCGCCAGAGTCGAACGATTAAACGAAGAATCAGCCGCAGCATTCCAAGCTTGTAACGCAGCGATCGCGCAAGTCGAACAACAACTTCCTCCCTCCGGACCGAGGAGATTCGCTCGACAACCGCAACCCGGTCAATCTCCCGGCGTTCCCGTCGCTTGTCAGCGACTGAATGAATTAAGAGTAGAAGTTGAAAATGTGCGTCTAGAGTTGCAAGAATTGGCAGGAACCGTCCAATCCGGTTACGCTACTTGGTAAAGATTCACATAGCGCGATCGCCCTTTCCGCCGAATAGTGAGGAGAAGAAGCAACAATGAATTTAAGCAAAATTCACTTATTTACCACCGTTTTAGCTGCTGGAGTTGTCACTTCCCTTGCAACTCCCACCCAAGCACAAGTTCGGGATGTCTTCGATAACCAAGCCATCCAATTTGCCGAAGATACTATCGTCGAATTTGAGTTTGTCGGAACTCACGGTTCGTTTCAATCTACCATCGGTATCCGAAACGAAACCACAGGGGAAGAAATTGCCCTCTTCCGGGAAGTAAAACCTTATGATGACTTTGGTCGCTCAGGTACAGAACGAGCAGTTCCCGGTCAAAATAATACTGGTACAAACTTAGATTTTGTCGGCACAATTGGTGATGCCGTTCAACCAGGACCGAGAGTTAATGTCGTGAACGTATCTGGAAAACCTCAAGGGGCAGTAGTTGAGTTTCCCTTCCAAGCGGGAAATAGGTATACTTTGTACCTAGACTCAGTTAGCGCCACAGGACAAACCAGAAGACGGGTTTTATCTACTCAAGTTTTTGCTAATTTTGACGGAAACTTTGCCAGTTTAAGCGGTGGAACTCGCGGTAATATTACTGGTAGTCGCATCGCTTGGGAAGATGGCGGACAACCGGAAGTTGGTAACGACAGTGACTTTGATGATTTTGTTCTCGAAGCAGGTGGATTTCTCGCTGGTGTAATTCCCTGTCCTCCAATTAGATAAACCTAAAATGTAGTTGCCCCTTTAATTCACCTCTCCCCTAACCCCTCTCCTGCAAGGAGAGGGGAGAAACTATTAATTACTCCCCCTTCCCTAATAGGGAAGGAGGTAGGGGGGTTAGGTTCTTTACTTAAGAAAAAGCTAAAATTTTCTGATAGTGGCTAAATTTCGTTTTTGTCGATTTGGGGATTAGTTGCAAGAATCCATAAAATTGTTATTTAATCAGCAACGGTCGAGTCAACTCATCAGTATATTCAGCCGCAGCTTCTTCTACTTCCGGTTCAGTCACCATTAAATGTTTTTCCAGAATTTCTAAATTACGAATATTAGACTTATAAAAAGCGTCAAAAATATCGCCAAATAACGGAACTGTCCCAATGACAAATTCCAAGCCCACATTGTAAATCATTTTCCGCAAATCTTCGCCAGGAATGCCAAAACGAGTAGCTAGATAAATAATATATGCGGAAAATGCGGTACTAACCAAATCGCCAGCACCTGGGATAATACCAAGAATCGGGTCGATACCGATGCGAAACTTAGTACCGGGAATACCAATCGCGGTATCCATCAAACGACTAAGTTTACGGATGCGTTTGAGTGTTTTTAAGCGTTCGTCGATGTTCATATTTTGATATTGACATTACTGAGGTCTTTTTGTCGTATATCGCTAGAATTAAATTGTCAGCGACAGATGTTGTTTTTGTGTTTCTCAGCATCTATCCTTAGTTAGAAACTTAGAAAACCGAAAATCCCCATGAATTCCCCAGTTTATCCGATAGTTTGGCAAGAAAACAAGGTAAGATTAATCGATCAAACCTGCTTACCTGGTAAATACGCAGTTGTGGAAATTAGTCGCGCTGAAGACATGGCGCGAGCAATTAAGACTATGATTGTCAGAGGTGCGCCAGCGATCGGTGTCGCGGCAGCTTATGGTATGTATTTAGGTGCAACGGAGATCGAAACTAGCGATCGCCAAGAATTTTTACGTCAACTCGATCGCGTAGCTGAGATGTTGCGGCAAACCCGCCCCACCGCAGTAAACTTATTTTGGGCGATCGCGCGATCTCTAAAAACTGCTTACGAAACTCTCGGTACAATCGCAGACATTCGCGCCGCTTTACTCACCACCGCTCAGAATATTCAAGCCGAAGACTTACAAACTTGTCAAGCGATCGGCGATCGCGGCTTAACCGTCTTACCCAGCAACCCACAAAAACTAACCCTGCTTACCCACTGTAACGCAGGTTCCCTCGCCACCGCCGGATACGGCACAGCATTAGGCGTAATTCGCTCGGCATGGCGCGAAAACCGCTTAACGAGAGTTTTCGCCGACGAAACCCGTCCGCGTCTCCAAGGCGCAAAATTGACCGCCTGGGAATGCGTTCAGGAAGGCATACCAGTCACCGTAATTACTGATAGTATGGCAGCCCATTGCCTGAAAGAAAACAAAATTGATGCGATCGTTGTCGGTGCAGACAGAATTGCCGCAAATGGAGATACTGCTAATAAAATAGGCACTTATTCCCTAGCAGTTGTCGCTAAAGCGCATAACGTTCCCTTTTTCGTTGCTGCACCCCTTTCTACAATAGATTTTGAATTAGCAACTGGCGCAGAAATTCCCATCGAAGAAAGAGATTCCGAGGAAATTTATCAAATCGGCGAAACCCGAATTTGTCCCCAAGGCGTAGAATATTACAACCCCGCCTTTGACGTTACTCCTGCGGAATTAATTACCGCAATTATCACCGAAAAAGGCGCAGTTAAACCCGAACAATTGCCACAATTAACCGAACAAGTAGCAGTTTAAAACACATTTTCTAAGAATAATTTAAGAACCTAACCCCCCTACCCCCTTCCCTACAAC